>CAJOQY010000001.1 GCA_905236835.1 uncultured Oscillibacter sp.
GACAGCAAGAGATTTGAGATCATCACGCCGGACGCGCGCATTTCCGTCAATCCCGCCAGCAGTTATATCATAGAAACGCGCGTGATTGACGGCAGGAATTATTTTTTAATCCCGGCGGAACATGACATCACCGTAAACGGAATGCCGGTCCGCGCGGCGGAAATCGTCACGGCGCGGACCAGCGTGTTACAGGTGGACGCGAATATCAATGATGATGATAATTATTATAACAATCCGGAAACGCCGGAAAATCCCGAAAACGCGGATTTTAATCCGGTCTCTTGAGGAGAATCCGGAAGTTCAGAGCGTGATCGACGGCGGAATCGACGTGATATTCCGGCTCCACGTCGGCTCCCCAGCTGTCGATGCCGCCGACGCCGCGAATGGACTCGCAAATCGTGATGACCGTGCGGCAGGGCGTGGGCAGTTCGTGCGGATGCGCCGCCTGTTCGAGCTGCCACGGCGTGTACGGAATCGCGGAAAACGCGAACGGCGCGCTTCCCCGTTCAATCCGCAGGGAGAATTTGCCGAATTTGACGGAAAATTTGCGAGTATCCACATGGAAACCGCAGTCCTGCGGGAAAATATACTGGGGAATCGTGATATTTGATTGATGCGTCCCGAAAACGCCGCCTTTTTTCCGGTCCGGATACGTTTCCCCGGACAGCCCCTGCCATTCCACACGGTCCATCGCGGACAGCGTCTGGAAACGCAGACCGAATAACGGCAATTCCGGGCGGTTATATCTGCCGTGATAAATCGTCTCGACATCCATCACGCCGTCGGAATAGACCGTGTAAGTCACTTCGGTTTGCAGTCCGGGCATCGTCGGGGAGGTATATAAATAACGCACGGAGCATTCGTCATCATAGGCGTTTAAAATCTCCATCTTGGAGCATTCCTGCCACAATTCCACGGCTGACCAGATCGCTGAATTTTTGGCGAACCCGTTGCCTATATCGTTTTCCGTGGGGGCGCGCCAGTACGCCGGACGCGGCGCGCGCCATAACCATTCCTGTCCGCTGATTTTCATCGAGACCGGCCCGCCGTAAACGGACGAAAACAGCATTTCAAATTTATCGCCCCGCACGCCCAGCGCGCCGTCGCCGCGGGTAATTTTCAGCGGCGGCAACGCGAACGGCGTGTTTCTCTGCGCGTAAGAATATTTCCGGCGTCCGCCCGTGTTTTTCCGGCGTCCTCTCAATACCCGATCCGCGTCGATCATATCGGCGCGGTTTTTCTGATCCTGTTCCAGCCGTTCTTCCGGCGTCGCGTACCAGTATCGGATCTCCTGCATGGCGGGCTTTTCCCCGCCCTCGGCAGTGACAATCCCGTTACAGCTGAACGCGTAATCCGTCTGACGGTCCCCGAAGTCGCCGCCGTATCTTAACGCTTTGCGTCCGTCGCCGGTCTTGCGCATTAACGCCTGATCCATATAATCCCAGATAAATCCGCCCTGAAACATGGGAAACTCGTCGATTAATTTCATATAGCTTTCCATGCCGCCAACGGAATTGCCCATACTGTGCATATATTCGCATAATATCATGGGCTTGACCGGGTCATTTTCCAGATATTCCCGAATTTCCTCCGGATGGGCGTACATACGGCTCTCTACATCCGAGATTTGATTATACTTGCGGTTGTGATATACGCCTTCATAGTGTACCAGACGGCTGGAGTCATGCGCGTGAAAATAATCCGACATCGCGAGAATATTTTTCCCCGCGTAAGATTCATTGCCGCAGGACCAGAATAAAACCGACACATGATTTTTGTCCCGTTCAAACATGGATTCCGCGCGGTCAACGACGCAGTCACGCCATTTTGGATCATCCCCCGGAACGTGCTTCAACAAGTCGATTTTATTTAATTTCCACCATGAACCATGGCTTTCCAAATTCGCTTCATCCATTACATAAATACCGCGTTCGTCGCAAAGACGATACCACGCGGACTGATTCGGATAATGGCTTGTGCGGACCGCGTTAATATGATTTTTTTTCATCATTTTAATCGCGCGGACCATTTCTTCCAGCAAAATCGCCCGGCCTCTCTGCGGGCTCCATTCATGCCGGTTCACGCCCTTGATAATTAATCTTTTGCCGTTTAATAATATAATATTATCTTTGATTTCCACTCTCCGGAAGCCGATGTCATACGGCACGACTTCCAGAACCTCGCCCATGCCATTGCTGATAATCAAAATTACGCGATATAATTTCGGCGATTCATTGCTCCACGGAATCACTTCCGGAAACGCAATCGGCGCGCTGTATAAATATTTTTTCCCGTCCGTCTCCGTTTCCTCATGCAATGACAACGGACTGTTATAAATTTCTTCCTCGTCCGGGTCCTGTATCTTGCACGATACGCGCGCGCTTTCCATGTCGCCGCTGAATAACAATCTGATTTTCAAACTCCCGGATAAATAATCGTCATTTAATTCCGTCCGGAACCAGACGTCCTCCACATGGACATCCGGCTTGGCGTATAAAAACACGGATCTGAAAATGCCGCTGAATCTGAAAAAGTCCTGATCCTCAATCCATGCCGCGCTGCTGTGTTTATGCACTTCCACGCATAATAAATTATGCGTCTCCCGGATATAGCCGGTCAAATCAAAATCAGACGGCGTGAAGCTGTCCTCCGCGTAGCCGATAAAATGCCCGTTCAGCCAGACATAAAACGCCTGTTCCACGCCTTGAAATGAAACGCACACCCGTTTCCCCCGCAATCCCGGCTCCAAGTCAAACATGAAACGATAACTGCCCACCGGGGAATCTTCCCGGTCAATTTCCGGCGGCTTGATGTCCGCGTGTCCGTCCCACGGATAGAGCGTATTAATATATTGTATTTGCCCGAAACCGTGTAATTCCATATGGGCCGGGACCGGAATTTTATCAAATTTAGAATCATCAAAATCTTCCCGGTAAAAATCCGCGGGACGGGATTCAATCGACGGACTCCACATAAAGCGCCAAATTCCGTCCAAAGACTGGCGCAATGACGTAAAAATCCCCCCGTTTAATGTCTCCTCTTCCGACGCGTAACAGATATGATCCGAATGCGCGTCCAGACGATTGACCCGGAAAACAGTCGGATCCGTCAGCCATTTCAGATTTGATTTTTGCGTTTTTTTCGGTTTTTCCTCGCGCACAAGCGAAAACCCCTTTCATATTTTATATTTTTATCATATTTCAATTGCGGGAATCACGCGTGATCAATTATAAAATCATATCCCGCCGATGAAATAAAAAATCTCCCCGCCGCCGGACGGATTCCATCACGTTCAATCAAGCGGCGCCGGGGAGATTATTTTAAACGATTTTACATCCAAATGCAACGTAAATATATAATTTATCGCCGTCCGCGCGATTGACACGGACGCCATCCGCGTCTTACGCCGTTAATTTACACGAACGCCGCCCGTTTATACGGACGCCTTTTTCTCGCCCCATCCGGGCGCGAAAATCGTTTTGTCCACGGCGAATATAATTACCATCGCCACGCCGCCCGTGACAACCGTCGTCACGACGCTCTGCACGGTATTCCGTAACGCCTCATTGGCAATCAGCGCGTTCGCCACCGGATTCCAGACGCAGGTAAATAAATTCATTACCAGAAACACCACGACAGTCGCGGCGAAATGCGCGGCGATCTGCGGCGGGATCGGTC
>CAJOQY010000002.1 GCA_905236835.1 uncultured Oscillibacter sp.
GCGCAAGCGTTGGAGTGGAAGCAAAAAGCGCTGGCAATCCGTGAAAAAATACTCGGCGAAGAACACCCGGATACTACTACTTCATATAACAATATCGGCGTAGTGTATTACAATATAGGCGAATACGCGCAAGCGTTGGAGTGGTATCAAAAAGCGCTGGCAATCCGTGAAAAGATACTCGGCGCGAAACATCCTTATACAATTCAAACCTATCGCAACATAGCCGACACATACGACGCCATGGGCGATAAGCCTATTGCGAAAATATACCGCAAAAAAGCGCGGGACGCGCAAAAAGAAGAATAAATCATCTATCAAGGGAGGGCACGCGTTGGAACAGAGAATCAGTCTGGAACGGATGGAACAGGCGGCGAATTTGTTCGGATCGTTTGATGAAAATATCCGTCTGCTGGAACAGGAATTTGACGTTGCGATTCACAATCGTGACGGCGAAATCAAAATTGACGGCGACGCGGAAAACGTCATGATGGCGCGGAAAGCCGTGGAGGGCTTGTTGTCCATCTCGGCGCGGGGGGAAACCATCGGGGAACAGAATGTCAGATATGTGATGACGCTTGTGAAAACCGGCAAGGCGGATAAAATCGCGGATATGGCAAGCGATATATTATGCGTATCGTCAAAGGGACGCCCCGTCAAGCCGAAAACAATCGGACAGGGAGAATATATCAAATCTATATTGCGAAATACCGTGACAATCGGCGTCGGGCCGGCGGGGACGGGCAAAACGTATCTGGCGGTGGCGGCGGCGGTGCGGGCGTTCCGGGACAAACAGGTAAACAGAATCATCTTGACGCGCCCGGCGGTGGAAGCGGGGGAGCGTCTGGGATTTTTACCGGGGGATCTGCAAAGCAAAGTCGATCCGTATTTACGCCCGTTATACGACGCGTTGTTTGATTTATTAGGCGCGGAGACGTATCAGAAATATTTGGAGCGCGGCAATATTGAGATCGCGCCGCTGGCGTATATGCGCGGACGGACGCTGGACGATAGTTTTATTATACTCGATGAGGCGCAGAATACGAGCCGCGAACAGATGAAAATGTTTTTAACCCGTCTTGGCTTCGGGTCTAAAATCGTGATTACCGGCGACGCGACGCAGATTGATTTACCCGACGGAAAAGAATCGGGCCTGAAAGAAGCGATCCGGGTCTTGCGTGACGTGGAGGGAATCGGAATCTGTGAACTGACGGACGCGGATGTTGTGCGTCATGTGATGGTACAGCGGATTGTTCAGGCATACGCGGCGTATGAGGAACAGCGCAATCTCGCGCGGGAAGCGCGTGAAAATCTCACGCGGGATACGCGTCAAAATCTTACGCGCGACAGCCGTCGGAATTTCGCGCCGCGCAAGCCGGATAAACAGGAAAATCCCGGACAAGAGCGCGAATATCAACGCGAAAATCAGCATGAAAATACACGCGGAAATCAGGCGGGCAAGCGGTCTGATAAAAAATCGGACAAGCCCCAAAAGCGCGAATATCAATCCGGATACAAGCGGGGATATAAACGGGAGAAAAATCCGGACAAGTCCGGGAAAAATTTTAATAGAAAATTTAAATTAAAAGAATCGCAATCGGCGCGGAAGGGGAGACGGCGTTAAATCATGGCGAATAAAAATCATGATATTTTAATCAACGCGGAGATTCCCGGCATGGATGAGGGAATCCGGTCGTTTATCAGACGCGTGATCCGCGTCGGACTGGAAGCCGAGGGCGTGAATTTCCCGTATGAAGTGAATGTATTATTGACCAGTGACGCGGGAATCCGGAAGATCAATCATGAATTACGCGGGATTGACCGGGAAACGGATGTATTGAGTTTTCCGGCGTTTGATCTGTTTCCGGGTCGTTTGCCGGATGTGGAAGCGGACGCCGATCCGGAGACGGGACGCGTCCCGCTGGGGGATATGGCGGTATCCATGGAACGCGTGGCGGCGCAGGCGAAAGAATACGGGCATTCCAACCGCCGCGAATTGGCGTATTTAGTCACGCATTCGGTTTTGCATTTGTTGGGCTATGATCATTTGGACGAGGGTCCGCAAAAAAAATTAATGCGCGAACATGAGGAGAAAATTTTAGCTTTATTGAATTTAGAGAGATAAAATATAAA
>CAJOQY010000003.1 GCA_905236835.1 uncultured Oscillibacter sp.
GACTGAAATGTATAATATATTATGATTTGCCTTTGATCTGGTTTCCACAGCGGGGACAGGTAATCATGATTTTGCCTTTCCCTTTCGGTACGCGGCAGACCGCCCCGCAGGATTCGCAGGTGAAATATTTATGCTCGCGGTCTTTGACGCGCATGATAAAACGCTTGACTTGCGATACGCGCGCGGAGATAAACTTCGTGACGGCGTCCGCCGCGCGGCGGACAGAGCGGCCAATACCCGCGTCGCGCCAGCGGTCGCGCCACTGCGCGGAGAGAACCAGCCATTTTTGATTCTCCGCCTGACGCTTGTACAAATTTTTGGACAACAGCCGGAACAGCAAGAGAATGAAAATAATATTTAACATCAGCCCGGACAGACCGGTCAGGACTCTCAGGCGCAAGACGGCGAAAAACATCCGCACAAAGCAGAGAATGATATAAAGCCAGATCATCGCGCGGCCCAGATTGTCCAGACCGTTGCGGCCCATCATGAACTGATTCAGCCATCCGCCGAACGCGGAGAAGTTCCGGACGCACCATGCCCGGATTTTGTCAATTATATTGCCCATAATAAATGCCCTCCCGGAATATGACAGAATATATTTTAAATCTATTTTACTCAAAATGAATGCCGGAAACAACCGGTGGAAAGCGGAATTTACAATTTTGTTACAGAATTTCGATGTTATTTCCGGCGGAATCGTGTTATCATGGCTTTTGAAAAGCCGTAATAATAAATATTTTTATGAATGATCCTGAAAGGAAGCGCAAAAACAATCATGGAGAAGAAAGAATTCAAAGCGGAATCCCGGCGTCTGTTGGACCTGATGATTAATTCGATTTATACGCATAAAGAGATCTTCCTGCGGGAATTGATCTCGAACGCGTCTGACGCGTGCGACAAGTTATGCTATCAGGCGTTGACGGATCAGAGCGTGGGGATGAACCGGGGGGATTTCGCGATTCATATTGAATTGGATCCCGCCGCCCGGACTTTGACGGTCTCAGACAACGGAATCGGCATGAATCAGGCGGACTTGGAGGAAAATCTTGGCGTCATCGCGTCGTCGGGGTCTTATAGATTTAAACAGGAACTGGCGAAAAACGCGCCGGAAAATAATAATAATAATAATCCGGACGGCGGGGAGAATGGCGGTCAGGATTCCGGCGCGGGCGAAAATGATCGTGATGATAATAATAATATTGATATTGAATCCGACGGCGGCGAAAATCCGGACAGCCCCGCGGATGTGATCGGTCAATTCGGCGTGGGATTTTATTCGGTTTTCATGGTGGCGGATCATGTGACGGTCATTTCCCGCAAATACGGCGAGGAAACCGCGTGGAAATGGGAATCTGACGGCGTGGACGGTTACGCGGTCGAACCGGCGGAACGCGAACAAGCCGGGACGGATGTGATTCTGCGTATGCGTCCGGATACGGATGACGAAAAATACACGGAATTTTTAGAAAGCTGGAAGATTCAGGAATTGGTGCGTAAATATTCGGATTATATCAGATTCCCGATCCGGATGGAAATCAGCAAGACGCGCAAAAAAGAAGATTCCCCCGAGGACAAGCCGGAATATGAGACGTATCAGGAAGAGGAAGTATTAAACTCCATGATTCCCATTTGGCAGCGTCCGAAATCACAGGTCACGGAGGAGGAATATTTTAAATTCTATCGCGACAAGTTCCGGGATTATACGGATCCGTTGCGCGTGATACCCGTATCGGCGGAAGGCAATGTCAGCTATAAGGCGTTGTTGTTTATCCCGGGCGCCGCGCCGTATGATTTTTACACGAAAGATTATCAGGCGGGCTTGCAGTTGTATTCCAGCGGCGTTTTAATTATGGACAAATGCGCGGATTTATTGCCGGAATGTTTCAGATTTATACGCGGCATTGTGGATTCGCCGGATTTGAGTTTAAATTTATCGCGCGAAACGCTCCAGCATGACCGGCAGTTGAAGATTATCGCTGGGAATCTGGAAAAACGCGTCAAGAATGAATTGTTAAAATTACAGAAAGACGACCGGGAAAAATATCATACTTTCTGGAAGCATTTCGGACGGCAAATTAAATACGGCGCGGCGTCGGATTACGGCGCGCATAAGGATTTATTGCAGGATTTATTATTATTTTACTCGTCGAATGAGAAAAAACTTGTCACGTTGTCTGAATACGCGGACCGTATGCGGGAATCGCAGAAATATATATATTACGCGGCGGGTGAAAGTCTGGAAAAGGCGGATTTACTGCCGCAGACGGAGCGTTTAAAAGACGATGGCATAGAAATTTTATATTTCACGGAGGAAATTGACGAATTCTGCGCGCAGGCGCTGCGGACGTATCGGGAAAAGGAATTCCGCTCGGCGCTGGATCAGGAATTGGAGGAAAGCGACAAGGAAAAAGTCAAAGAAGCGTCGGACGCGCATAAAGGCGTATTTGATTTTGTCAAAGAGACGCTCGGGGACAAGGTCAAGAGCGTGACGGCGTCGGCAAGATTGAAATCACATCCCGTTTGCCTGACGGCGGGAGAGGGTTTAAGTTTCGAGATGGAAAAATATTTCCAGTCGGTACAGCCGGATATGGGATTGAAAGCCGAGCGCGTTTTGGAATTAAACACGGATCATCCGGTGTTTACGGCTCTGGAACAGGCCGTGGAAGAAAATCCGGAGAAGGCGAAAGATTACGCGAATATATTATATCATCAAGCGCTGTTAATCGCCGGACTGCCGCTGGACGATCCGTCCGGCTATACGGATTTGATCTGCAAATTGATGCGATAATAAAAATTATAAAAATAAAATAAAATTATAAAATACAGGGCGGGCCGGGGTTTTGATTTTCCGGTCCGTCCCGCGATTTTTGTTGATATGAAAAATTATAAATTATCGACGTTTTTATGACACATTCTGTCCTTTTTCCGCCGCTTCCTGTTCAAGTAACTGGCGGCGGTTACGTTCCACTACGGAGCGCATGAAACCCGCGTATGACTCCGGCGTAAGGGGAGGGCAATCTTCATCGTACACAATCGGGCGATCTTTTAACGCGTCAATTTCCGCGATTTCTTCCGGGGTAAGGGGGATATTGGGATCTAACGTATATTTTATGATCATGGTATAACTTCCTTTCAGACAGACTTGCTTTTCTTGCGGAAATCAAACGGATATTATTTTTCCTTTCAGTAAACACCACAAAAAGAATATCGCGTACTTTGCCGATAGTTTGATAGCGATCTTCATAATCGCTGTGCGCCTCATCATAAAACTCAATCCGGTTATTATCTTCAAAAACACGGGACGCTATCTGAAATGTTACGCCATGTTTTTCAAAATTGATTTTATTTTTATCTTCGTCCCACTCAAATTCTAATTTTAATCCTCTGTTCAAGTTGATTTCCCCCGCGTAATTCGCTTGTATATTTTTATTATATCATAAAATTATATACATACGCAAGAGCTAATATATTATAAATTTATAATTTCCCGTACTGTCAGAATATCGTCGCTGACGGTGAATTTGATTTCAAGATTGGCGAATGAAAATCCGTAAATTCTGTCGGGGTTGTCATGATAACGCGGGCGCGGGTCTTGGGATAATATATCGCGCAGCGCGGATTGATATTGAACCGGCACGCGGGATAATAACTCCGGCGGGATAATGACTTGTAACAGATGATTGAACGGCGATTGCGACGCGAAACCGCCGAGGGCGCCGGGTATGGAATCGGCGTAAGGCAGATAGGGTTTTATATCTAAAATCGGCGTATTGTCGATCAAATCCGCGCCGGATATGATCAAAACCGGGCCGGTATCGGGACGGATTTCGATTTTTTCTAATTTCACGCAGGACAAGCCAATCGGATTGGGACGGAACGGGGAACGGGTGGCGAATACGCCCATCCGGACATTGCCCCCCAGACGGGGCGGGCGTACCGTCGGAGACCAGCCGCGGTTTTGGGAATCGCCGGATAAATCCGGATCGCGGTTTTCGGCGTGACGATCCCGGATAGATTGATGAAAAACCCAGACAAGCCAGATATGGGAAAATCCGTCGAGGCCGCGCAAAGCGTCTGGATTGCGATAGGGCGGCGCGAAGATAATTTCTGATTGTAAAGAGTTGATCAATCCGCTTTGACGCGGGACGCCGAATTTTGTCGGGAACGCGTTTTTGATACGCGCGATTGGCGTGAAATAAAAATCATCATGATGATTCATGTTCTGTGATACGCTCCAAGGCGATTTGACGGAATTTGGCGAACGCGGACGGAATGGCGTAATCCGTCAGTTTGGCGGCGTCCAGCCAGTGAAAGGAATCGGGTCCGGGTCCGGAGACGGTCAGAAAATAACCGGTCATATGCCATTCGATATGGGTGAAAATATGTTTCGCGGAGATTTTCTGATGCCAATGGAGAATATTAAAATTCCAGTCATGGATTTGGGCGGCGATTTCGGTTTCGGACAATTCGCCGGGAAGATTGGGAAATTCCCATAGATTGGCGAGCAGACCGGATTCCGGACGCTTTCGCGCCGCCACGCGATACGCGCCGGGATCGCCGGTCGGACTGTCGGTTTGATATTCGGCGGGGTCAAAACGCGATAATATTAATATGGTATGATGTTCGACGCGGCGGGCTTTTTTCGCGGCTTTGACGGGCAGAATCTCAATCGTATGATTTTGGCGCGCGAGACATTGAGCGGACAAAGGGCAAGTATCGCAATGGGGCGGGCCGTTCGGGACGCAGATCACCGCGCCTAATTCCATGACGGATTGATTAAAAATCCGGATTTCGGATTTTGATTGTAATAAATTGACCGGAAGGGCCGCGCCGAAGATTTTTTTTGTCTCCGGCGCGGAAATATTCAGATGACAGTCGGCGAGACGGGCAATCACGCGAAGGGCGTTGCCGTCGATGGCGGGATACGGCAGGGCGAACGCGGCGGACGCGATGGCGGCGGCGGTATAATCGCCGACGCCGGGTAATTTTAACAAATCAGGATAGTTATCCGGGAACGCGCCAAGCGCGGCGATTTGACGGGCGGCGCGCTGTAAATTTCTGGCGCGGCTGTAATAACCCAGCCCTTGCCAGAGAGACAATAAATCCTCTTCCGGCGCGGCGGCAAGGGCGTATACATCCGGAAATTTTTCCAGAAAGCGGCGGTAATAATCTAACACGGCGCTGACGCGGGTCTGCTGGAGCATGATTTCGGAAATCCAGATTCGATACGGATCCCGGGTATGCCTCCACGGGAGATCGCGGGCGTTGGATTGATACCAATTTAACAGCGGCGCGGCGATTTTTTTCAGCGCGTCTTTTACGCGCGCGGCTTCCGATCCCGCCTGACAGTTTTCGATTTTCATAAAAATATAAATATAAATATAAATATAAATAAAATATATAAAATTTAAATTATATTAAAAATCAATCAAATCTTCCGAAACGTCGAAATATTTCATAATAACGCGAAGATCGCTCAGCTTCCACGAGACAAAGACATATTGCCGCACGGCCCGCTGATCCCGGTCGGACAAGCCATCATAAGCGTCACGAAAGCTCTGAATCTCAGCGGCGTATTGCGTCTGAACATAGTCTTTATCCACATAGAGATGGCGTTCGTCATGATCTTTTACAATGCTGTCCGTGGCGGTGATTAAAATATCCAGCGTACTTTTGACCGTGGGATCCGTGGGCGTGTTTTCCCGGTAAGTGTCAATCACGCGTTTCATGCTCTCGATGGCGGCTTCCTGTTCCTCGTCCACCGGGGTAGGCGTCGGGGTCGGGGTAGGCGTATCGGTTGGGGCGGGCGTATCGGTTGGAGTAGGCGTGGCGGGTATCAGGCCGC
>CAJOQY010000004.1 GCA_905236835.1 uncultured Oscillibacter sp.
AAATCCGTCATTTCCTGAAAATCCCGGACGCCTTTGTTCAGCCATGAGAAAATCTGCTTTCCCCTGTAAGCCGGTTCGCCGATTGTTTTCATCAAATCCGCGATTTCCCGGACGGACATTGATTTTATATCTTTTATATCTTTTATATCTTTCATATCCGCCATAGCGTCAACCCCTGTTATATGGTTTTTTTATATCTTCCCGAAAATAAATTTGATTGAATTCCGATGTCGGGGATCCGTCCGGCTGATATAAAATCAGCGGCCTGTCGATCAAAATCCCCGGTTTGCCGCCGCGCCGGGCTTCCAGCAGAATCAAACTCGGCGCCGCGTATGAATCCCGGCAGACACAGCGCAGACGTTTCGGCTCCAGATCATGTTCCCGCAAGCGGCATAATAAATCCGTTAATCGTTCCGGTTTGTGTACCAGACAGAATTTCCCCCCGACGCGTAATATTTTAGCGGCGGCGCGGATAAAATCCGATAAATTCCCGGCGTATTCCGCTCGGGCGACGCGTTTTTTCTCATCTTTTGACAAAGCGCGCCCGGACGCGGGATAATACGGCGGATTGGATACCGCCAGATCAAACGGCGGACAGAACGGCGGACCGCCCCATAAATCCCGCGAATTTATATCCCGGATGTCCGCTTGTATCGTATGAAAACGATCCGTCAACTGATTTTCTTCCGCGCATTGATTCGCCAGCTTTACCGCCTCCGGCAGGATTTCCAAACCCGTGATATAAATATCCGGCTGACGCTGAAATAAAATCATGCTTAACAATCCCGCGCCGCTTCCCAGATCGCAAATCCGCGTATGGGCTTTTAATTCCGGCGCGGACGCGATTAAAAACGTATCCAGCCCCGGCGGAAATAACGCGTCATCCCAGACAAAACGAAAGCCGTCCGGCTTTAAATATTCCCAATGTTCCATTTTTATATTTTTTATATTTTTTAATATTAAAAAAATATCAATCCATATGGATTACGGCCAGACCGCGTTTTTTTCCCGCCCGCATTTTGTATAGCCTTCCGCTTCCAGTTCCGCGAAACTTTTGTTTGTCGTCGCGTAATTTTCCGGTTTGATCTTCTTGACCTCCGAACAGCTTGGATGATGTACTTTATGCGTATTGAGATTTAAAACATATTGATCTTCCGTCTCCTGCTGTTCCGGAATATTATATCTGTTAAAATTACTCGCGTTTCCCGCGTCTGAGGCGGCGTTCTCCTGTTCCGGACGCGGCGTCGCTGTCGGCTCCGGCGTGGGCGTTGGCTCCGGCGTCGCTGTTGGCTCCGGCGTGGGCGTCGGCTCCGGTGTGGATGTTGGCTCCGGCGTGGGCGTTGGCTCCGGCGTCGCTGTCGGCTCCGGCGTGGGCGTTGGATCCAGTGTGGATGTCGGCTCCGGCGTCGCTGTCGCTTCCAACGTCGTCTCTTTCACGGGTTCAAATGTTCCGGATTGCGTGTTTCCGCCGCAGGCCGCCAAAGAAAAAGCCAATAACCCCGCAAAAACCGCCGCAAGCGTTCTTTTTTTCATCGCGCATCGTTCCTTTTATTTAATTGATAAATTTGTAAATTATGATAATCAATCTGTTTTCCCGCGATTGTGAAACGTAATCTGACGATGAAAATTATACGGATTTCGGCGGGATTGTCAAGCCGCGAACCATGGGCGCGCGCTGTATTTTATCCGGAGTTGACAAGATTAAGACGGGGAAGTATAATTAAACAAAACAAATATATATATTCGCAAATCATATCAGGGGGTGATTTCTCATGACCGTGTGGGAACAGTATCAACAGTTGGAAGCCGACATACGCGGCTATAATCCGTCCGCGAATCTGGACCGCATTCATGACGCGTTCGCTTACGCCAATATGGCCCACAGCGGACAAAAACGCAAAAGCGGAGAGCCTTATATTATTCACCCGATTGCTGTCGCCCGGATTGTGGCGGGGGAACTGCGCCTTGACTCGGAGTCGATAGAGGCCGCCCTGCTTCATGATGTCATTGAGGACACCCCCGCCACACATGAGGATATAGCCCGCCTGTTTTCCGTCAAAATCGCGGATCTCGTGGAAGGCGTCAGCAAGCTGACCAGAATGCGCTACGCCGCGACGATGGAAGAGGAACAGATGGAAAATTTCCGAAAAATGCTGTTCGCCATGAGCAAGGATATTCGGGTAATTTTGATTAAAATCGCCGACAGGCTGCATAATATGCGGACGATGGATTATCAAAAACCCGTGAAACAGCGCCAAAAATCGTTTGAGACGATGGAAATCTACGCGCCAATCGCGCACAGGCTGGGAATGCAGAAAATCAAATGGGAATTGGAAGATCTGTCTTTAAAATATCTGGACCCGGTCGGTTATCAGGAAATCGCCTATAAGCTGGAAGAGGAACTGCCGCGCTATGAAGTCATGATGCAGCAGATGCAGGCGAAGATTTATAATCATTTATGCGCCATGGGGATTTCCGGCGAGGTGTTTTACCGGCTGAAACACCCGTATTCGATTTATCGCAAAACGATTATGCGGGGACGGACGCTGGATGAAATTTATGATATGTTCGCGTTCCGCGTCGTCGTGGACACGGTTCAGCATTGTTATTATGTTCTGGGCATGATTCACGAGATTTTCACGCCGATTCAGGATAGATTTAAAGATTATATCGGCAATCCCAAGCCGAACGGCTATCAGTCGCTGCATACGGCGATTATGGGGGACCGGGGATTTCCGATTGAGGTCCAGATCCGGACGCGGGAAATGCACGAGGAGGCCGAATACGGTATCGCGGCGCATTGGCTGTATAAACAAAACGGCGTCGGCGCGGGTACGGAAGAGAGATATGAATGGGTTCGGCGTCTGCTGGAAAATCAGGAGGGCGCGGACGCGGAAGATTATATTCATTCTTTGAAAGTGGATTTATTTAATGACAAAGTATTCGCGTTTACGCCCAAAGGCGATGTCAGAGGGCTTCCGGCGGAGGCGACGCCGATTGATTTCGCTTACGCGATTCACTCGGATATAGGCAATCAAATGACCGGCGCGAAAGTCAACGGTCGTCTTGTGCCGTTGAACACGACGCTGAAAAGCGGCGACGTGGTGCAGATTATTACGTCGGCATCGTCCAGAGGCCCAAGCCGGGACTGGATGCGAATCGCCAAATCCAGCGACGCGCGGAGTAAAATCCGCCAATGGCTGAAGAAAAACCGCCGCGATGAGATTGTCGCCTATGGCCGTTCCGCCTTTGAATCGGAATTGAAACAATGCGGACTGCGTCCGCGTGATGTCATGGTCCCGGAGATTCTGTCGATTTTACTGCGCAACACGCCGTTTCAGACGCTGGATGATTTATACGCGTCGATTGGCTGCGGCGGCTATACGGCGCAAAAAGCCGTGATGAGAATTGACAGCGAATTAAAGCGCGCCCAGAAAGAACGGGAAAAAGAACAGGAAGAAAATAAAAACGCGCAAGAGAGTAAAAATCATCAGCCGGATGAGCCGGGCGCGTATATCCGGGGATGGTCCCGGCGTCAATCGGGCGATATGGAGATCAAAAACAGCGAAGTCTCATCCGGGAAAAGCGAACAAGGCATTATTGTCGAGGATCTTGATAACTGTCTTGTCAAATTTTCCCGTTGCTGTACGCCGGTGCCGGGCGATGAGATTATCGGCTTTATCACGCGGGGACACGGCGTGTCTGTCCATCGCGCGGACTGCCCCAACGCGTCGGAAGAACGCCGCTTGAAAATGCCGGACCGCTGGATTCCCGTCTCATGGGGCAAAAATGTCAATGAAAGTTATCCCACAACGCTGGAAGCGGTCTGCAAAGACAGAGACAATCTGGCGCGGGATATTACGGCGGCGCTGTCAAACGCGAAAACGAGCCTTCGCGGGGTCAGTATCCGCGCCACGGACGACGATTTCGCGCTGTGCCATCTTGATCTGCGCATTCGCGATTCCAAAGAATTACAGGCGATTATCAAGAAATTATATCAGGTCTCCGGCGTATTAAATATCACGCGTCCCGCCGGATAAAGGGGAAAAAGAACTTCTATGGAGATTAGATATTTAACCGTCGGGCCGATTGAGACGAATTGTTATATTTTATGCGATGAGAAAAATAAAATCTGCGCCGTGATTGATCCCGGCGCGGAGGCGAGATATATTATACGCGCCGTGGAATCCGCGGGTTGTACGCCTGAAAAGATTTTACTGACGCACGGGCATTATGACCATACGGGCGGCATTGAGGATTTGCGCGGACGCTGGCCGGATTTGAAAGTTTATTTACATCGCGCGGATCGTGAGGCAGGCGATATAATGCCGTCGATTTTCCCGCCCGTGCCGGATACGGAGGATTACGGCGAAGGGGATAATATTTTCATCGGCGATCTGACGGTGAATGTACTTGACACGCCGGGACATTCCAAAGGTTCTGTGATATTGCGATGTGAAAACGCGCTGTTCACGGGCGACACGTTATTCGCGGGCGACTGCGGACGGACGGATTTATACGGCGGCGATATGAATGAAATGCTCGCGTCTTTAAAACGGATCGGCGGACTGGACGGGGATTTTCTGATCCTGCCCGGACACGGGGAAACTTCCAATCTGGATCATGAAAAGTTAAATAATCCGTGGCTGCGTCAGGCTTTGCGGTTATATTTTTAAAATAAATTTAAATTAAATTTAAATTAAAATAAAATCAGGAGATTATATTTAATATGAAATTAGACCTGAGGGGCCATCAGGAAAAATATGTGATTGAGCAAAGTATGTTGAATCTTTTTCCGGGGGAACTGCCCGTTTACGGGACTGTCACGGATTTGGATAAAAATAATAATAATAATAATTACGCGATTGTAAGTTCGCGGGAAGAAAATATAAATAATAATAATATAAAATTCCGGGTATCGGTGGAGATAAAATATCATAACGGATTGGGCGAAAGCGGTTGTGAGGAAATTTTATCCGGCGATGAATATCAACAAGAGGGACAGCGGCGTTACTGGCTGGGATATTGCTTTTTTATGGCGGCGCGGAAAATATTAAAAATCACGCCGCCTTGGGGAATGTTAAGCGGCGTCCGGCCTGATAAGATTATCACGCGGGCATTGTTATCCGGCGAAAGCGAGGCGGACGCGGAAAAAATATTGCGGGAAAAATATTTCGTCTCCCCGGACCGCGCGGCAATGGCGTTACAAACTGGCCGCGCCGCGTTTGAGGCGAAACGGGAATTGAATATTCAGGACATATGCGTTTATATCGGCGTTCCGTTCTGTCCGACGCGGTGCGCGTATTGTTCATTTGTCAGTCAATCCGTGGAGAAGTCGTATGGATTCATCGCGCCCTACGCGGACGCGCTGAAAGAGGAAATACAGGCGGGCGGAAAGCTGATCCGGGATTTGAATTTACACGTCCGGGCGGTGTACATGGGCGGCGGGACGCCCACGACGTTCAATCCGGCGCAACTGGAAAAAATCCTGCGGGCGGTTTATGATAATTTTGATCTGTCGCGCCGCCGGGAATTCACGGTGGAGGCCGGACGCCCCGACACGATTACGGAAGAAAAATTAAAAGTTTTAAAAGATTATGATATTACGCGGATTTCAATCAATCCGCAGTCGATGAATGATCAAGTATTACAGGCCATCGGGCGGCGGCACACGGCGGAAGATATCATCCGCGCGATGAATCTGGCGGCGCGCGCGGGATTTGATAATATTAATATGGATTTCATCGCCGGACTGCCGGAGGATACCCCGGCGGGATTCGCGAAAACATTAAACGCCTGTTTGAAATTTCAGCCGGGGAATATCACAATTCATACGCTGGCGTTAAAAAAAGGAAGCCGCGTTCTGACGGAAAATTTATCCGTCCCGGACGCGGCGGACGTGGCGAAGATGTTGGATTACGCGGCGGAGAGATTAAATCGCGCCGGATATGAGCCGTATTATTTATATCGCCAAAAATATATGTCAGGCAGTTTTGAGAATACCGGATGGCGGAATTTAAATTTAAATTTCGACGCGGGATGTTTATATAATATCTGCGAAATGTCGGAATTATGCGGCATTATCGCCTTTGGCGCGGGCGGCGCGACGAAATTGGTCAAGTCGGATCAGAAACGGACGGAAATCAAGAGATTGTTTCATTCCAAATATCCGGAGGATTATCTGGCGCGGCCCGACAAATGGCGGGAAATTTTGCGTCAAATCGCGGATTTTTATAAATAAATATTATAAATAAATAATAATTTTAAAATCGCGTGTGATTGCGAAATTTTAACAGGAATTTAATATTTTATAATCTCTGGATAATATATAATACAGGCAGTCGGGAGGGCATGAGATATGGATGAATTATATAGTCTGCTGGACAGCGTGAAAAAGACCGCCGAAGCCGCCGGGGAAACGGCGTCGAACGCCGCGTATCTGGCGGGGAAAAAGAGCGGGGAGATTCTTGACGCCGCGAAATTGAATTTCAAAATCGCCGGATTGAAAAATGACGTGAAAAGCGCGCTTCTTGAAATCGGCGGGATGATTTATCAAACGCATAGCGGCGGGGAGGACAATCAGGAAATTTTATTGGAAAAACTGCGGGAAATTGATGTTTTAAAGGCCGAAATCGCGGAACTGGAAATCCGGACGGGCCGGGCGGAAAAGATTGATACCTGTCCGGCGTGCGGCGCGGAATTGAAATCCGATCACGCGTATTGCGGCCACTGCGGGGCGAAGTTATAAAATAATGATAAAAATATAATAAATGATTATTATAAAATTCAAGAATATTATATCAATCTGAAAATATGATAAAATATAAATTATGATATATTTATATATCAATTGCGCGGAGGAACACAGCCTATGGCGGAAAAGAAACAGTCGTTTTTGGGCGGCGCGGCGATACTGGCGGGCGGCGCGGCTGTCGTCAAACTGATCGGCGCGGCGTATAAAATCCCGTTAAATAATATTCTTGGCGAAGTCGGCAAGACGTATTTTAACACGGCGTATGAGATTTATAATGTCTTATTGACAATTTCCACGGCGGGACTGCCGCTGGCGATTTCCAGATTGACCAGTCAGGCCCGCGCGCGAGGACGCGAAAACGAGAAACGGAAAATTTTCCGGGTCGCGATCTGGCTGTTTTTCGCTATGGGACTTGTCGGATCTGTTTTTATGTTTTTCGGCTCGGAACGTCTGGCGGCGTTTCAAAATAATTCCATGGCCGCGCGGCCAATCCGGGCGTTGTCCCCGGCGGTGTTCTGCGTGTGCTTGCTGGCCTGTATGCGCGGTTACACGCAGGGACAAGGCAATATGACCCCCACAGCGGCGTCGCAGATTTTGGAGGCGTTATGCAAAGTCTGTCTCGGACTGCCGCTGGCGTGGTATGTTCTGGAAAAATTAAATATGCCGCTGGAAGCCGGCGCGGCGGGCGCGATCTTGGGCGTCACGGCGGGGACGGTTTTATCCATGTTTTTTATGGCGTTTTATTTATTCCGGCATCAGGACACGATGAAATCATCGGACGTACCGCCGGGAAGCGGTTATTTAATCTCGCGGATTCTGGCCATCGGCGTTCCCATCACGTTGAGCAATTCCGCTATGAGCGTGATTACGGTCATGGATACGAAGATCGTATTGGGCAGATTGCAAAACGGCTTGGGATTAAGCCAGTTAGAGGCGGCGGCGTTGAAAGGGCAGTATAATTACGCGATGGACATGGTCAATATGGTGGTGGCGTTCGCGTATCCGGTGACGATCAGTTTATTGCCGGCGGCGTCGGCGGCGCTGGCCCGCAAAGATCATAAACAGGCGGATGATATTATCTCTTCCGCGTTCCGGGTAGTCGCTTTGTTATCTTTCCCGGCGGGCGTGGGATTGTGCGTATTGTCCACGCCGATTATGAGATTGATTTTGCCCGCGCGTCCGCAAGCCGCGCTTGCCGCCGGCCCGCATTTGCGCGTTTTGGCGTTTTCTTGTATTTTAATTTTCCTGATGGTATTAACCAACGCGATTTTGCAGACGTATGGGAAAGAAATCATCCCGATTTTTACGGTTATCGCCGGGGGACTGGTCAAGATTACGATGAATTATATACTCGTCGGCAATCCGCTGATCAGCATTCACGGCGCGCCGATTTCCACTTTATGTTGTTACGGAACAATCGTGGCGCTGAATTTTATATTCGTCTGGAAATATTCGCCGAAAAAGCCGCGTTATATCGCCCTGTTCGCCAAACCGGTATTGGCGTCGGCCATGATGGGCGTCGCGGCGTGGGCGGCATATGGATTGACGGCAAGAGTATTTTCACACGGCGGGGAAATTTCTTTCTCCCAAAACGCGCTGGCGACGCTGATTGGAATCGGCGCGGGCGTTCTGGTCTACGGCGTGTTAATCATCGCGCTGGGCATTCTGCGCGCCGATGATGTCAGATCTATTTCCCATGGAGAGAAAATCATCCGGATTTTGCGTTTAAAATAAACTGGCCGCGCGTATTTGAGTATTATATAAAAAATATAAAATATATAAAAAATGATATTATTAAAGAGGATAAAATAACATGATTGATTTCCCGAATAAAGATTTTTATACATGGGAAGATTTTCTGGAAATCGTGCGTTTATTGCGCTCGGAAAACGGCTGTCCGTGGGACCGGGTACAGACGCATGAATCCATCCGGCGGAATTTTCTGGAAGAAACGTATGAGGCGCTGGACGCGCTGGACCGGGATAATTTGGAGGATACGCGGGAAGAGCTGGGCGATGTGATTTTACAATGCGCGTTTCACGCCCAGATCGAACGGGAACGGGGCCGCTTCGCCATGCCGGATGTGATCGACGCCGTGACGCGGAAATTATTATACCGCCATCCCCATGTGTTCGGCGACGTGTTTGGCGGCCAGACAAACGCGTCTGAAAATAATCTCCGGAATGATATAATCAGCGGCGAAAAAATGCCGAATAATAATATAAAAGCGAAAAACGGCGCGGAGGTATTGGAGACATGGGAGGCGCGCAAGCGTCAGGAAAAGGGACATCAGTCCGTGGCCGACGCGATAGAGGCCGTTCCCCATACGCTTCCGGCGCTGTGGCGCGCGGAGAAGATTCAAAAAAAAGTGGCGAAAGCCGGATTCAGCTGGCGTGATATTACCGGCGCGCTGGATAAACTGGAAGAGGAAACCGGGGAACTGCGGGAGGCGGCGGAAAAAGCCGTCCGGGACGCGGACGCGGCGAATGATGATTTGATTTACGCGCCGCACGGCGTCCGGGACGAAGTCGGGGATGTTTTATTCATGGCGACGAAAATCGCGCTGGATTACGGGATAGACCCGGAGGACGCCCTGCACCGGACCTGCGATAAATTTGAACGGCGGTTCCGTCTGGTGGAAGCGGCGGCGGACAAGCCCCTGTCGGATTACACCGAGGCTGAACTGGTTGCCCTGTGGAAAAACGCGAAAAAACAGGAATCTTAAATTTATTAAAATATAAAATCAAGCCGGGAAAATATAAAATAAAATATAAAATATTATTTATATATTAAAATATAGAAAATATAAAAAAACGCCGGAAATGGAAAAGGAAGGTATTCGGATATGAATAAAAACGAACTTGTCAACGCCGTGGCGGACGCGGCGGCCATCAGCAAAAAAGACGCCGAGGCGGCGGTCACGGCGTTCATGGACGCGATTATCCACGCGCTGAAAGAGGGCGAAAAAGTGCAGTTGGTCGGCTTCGGTTCTTTCGAGGTCCGCAAGCGCAACGCCAGAGTCGGACGCAATCCGCGCACCAAAGAGGAAATCGAGATTCCCGCGTCGATTGTCCCCCTGTTCAAGCCCGGCAAGATTTTAAAAGACGCCGTTTCGCACTTGAATTAAATATAATTAAAATAAAATATTTTATTATATTTTTATGATATTATAATAAAAAATTATGCGTCTGGATAAATATTTAAAAATATCAAGATTAATCAAGCGGCGGACCGTCGCCAACGCCGCGTGCGACGAGGGATTGATCTCCGTCAACGGCAAACCGGCGCGGGCGTCGTATGAGGTCAAAATCGGCGATCAGATCACGCTCCGCGCCGGAAATCGCGTGATTACCGTGGAAGTCCTGCGGATACAGGAATCCGTCAAGCAGACGGACGCCGCCGGGATGTATCGTGAAATCGCCGCGCCGGAGAATTGAATATCAGGCCGGAGAATGGAAGATCAAACCGGAGCATGAAACGGCGGAATCAAAAAGCGAAATAGCGAAATTAAAAATTAAATCGCGAATATCCCGCCGCTTGACACCGGCGGCGGGATCGCATATAAAAAAGCGGCGATGATTAATTATATATAAAAGAGCGGCGAATTTTGATTGATATGGAATCTTGATTCTAATCCCCCGCGAGCGCGCATAAAATACCCGCGAAGGGGGAATGACGCCGTGAACGAACTGACAAACGGAATCCCAAGCGGAAGCCAAAACGGGAGCCATCATCTGGAAATCATCAACCGGGAGAAACTAACCGTCTCAGGCGTGGAGGACGTGGAACGATTTGACGAGGCCAGCATTGTCATGACCACCAGCGCCGGAACGCTGATTATCACCGGATCGGAACTGCATATCGGCAGACTGTCACTCGACGGCGGGGAATTATATGTCGACGGGCGGATTGATTCTGTCAGCTATGAGGATATGATCCCGGTACAGGGCGGATTTTTCAGCCGCCTGTTCGGCTGATGATGGGCGTCGTCATTCCGGGACAGATGATTTTATTCGGACAATCTGTCCTGACGGGCTTCGCGGCGGGCGCTTTATATGACCTGTTCCGTCCGTTCCGGTATCGCTGGCCGGTCTTGTCGCCGATCTTGGATTTGCTGTATGGAATGTTATTGGCGTTTACCGGCGCGCTGTTTCTGCTGAAAATATCCGGCGGGGAGCCGCGCGGGTATCTTGTAATCGGCATGGCGTGCGGCATGATCCTTGATTTCGGCGTGTTTTCCCGCCCGCTCCGGCCCGTGTGGGATTTTTGGTCGTCCGCCGTCGGGACATTCGCGTATTTATTGACATCCCCTCTGCGCTGGATAAAAATTTTTTTCAAAAAAACCGGGGAACGGGGAAAAAATATCTTTTATTTTGAGAAAAAACGCGGTATAATAAAAACAGCGTATTCCGCGAAAACATCACATCGCGGGGGAGGCGGAAATCATGGCGGAAGAATTCAAACGCGGTCCGGAGGAAAGCCCGGAAGTCCGGCCCGTCCGGAAACGGAACAGAAAAGCGGAGCGAAAGGCGCGAAAAGCCCAAAAAATGAAAGAGGCGCGCAAAAATATGCGCCGGGGCGGACGCCTCGCGGCGTTTCTGGCGGCGGCGCTGTTGTTAATCGCGCTGGGATGGCGTCTGCGGGAGTTGCGCGGGCAGGTGGAGGCGGCCCGTCAGGAACGGGATCAATATCAGGTCCAAGTGGAAGAACTGGAACGGCAAAACGCGGCGCTGTCGGCGGATCTGGAAGAGGGCGTCACATCGGAAAAAATGGAGGAAATCGCCCGCAGTGAACTGGGAATGGTCCTGCCCGGCGAATATGTGTTTTATAACACCGATTCCTGAACAGCGAAAA
>CAJOQY010000005.1 GCA_905236835.1 uncultured Oscillibacter sp.
ATACTTCCAGCATTCGTTCCGTCTCGGCAATCGCCTCTTCCGCCGTCGCGTGAAGCGTGTGACCCTCCTGCCATAAAAATTCCCGGTGTCTTAAAAACGGTCTTGTGGTCTTTTCCCATCTTAAAACGCTGCACCATTGATTGTATAACATCGGCAAATCCCGCCACGAATGCACCACGCGGCTCCAATGTTCGCAGAACAGCGTTTCGGACGTGGGACGGATACACATCCGCTCATCTAATTTTTCGCTCCCGCCGACCGTCACCCACGCGCACTCCGGCGCGAAGCCTTCTATATGATCTTTTTCTTTCTGCAACAATGATTCCGGAATCAGCATCGGCATGGACACGTTGACATGGCCGGTTTCTTTAAATTTCCGATCCAGCGCCGCCTGTATATTCTCCCAGATCGCGTAACCGTAAGGGCGTAAAATAAACATCCCCTTTACGCTGGTATAGCCGATCAACTCGGCTTTGATACATATATCCGTGTACCATTGGGCGAAATCCTCTTCCATATCCGCGATGGATTCCACCTGCTTTTTTTCCTTTTCTTTCGCCATTCGCCTTCAGTCCTTATGATTAAAATCTTATTATCAAAATATTATATAATATTTATATAATAATAATTATTATTATTATAATTATAATATATTTAAAATATTACCGGTTGTTGTCCCGCTGTTTTCTCCGGTTGGTCCGGAACCACGGCTTGTTATTGCGGCGTTTCTGCCCGTCATAATAATCCCGCTTCCGCTTGGGCCCGGCGGACTGACGGGTTCGACTGCCGTCATTCGCGTCGTCGCGATCATACGCGCGCCGATCCGATTTTTGATTCTCTTTCGTCTTGTTATAACGCGTTTTGACCCGCGGCGCGGCGTTCGCGTTTTTCCTCTCGTATTCGTCGCGGGATTGCGTATAAAAATCATCATCATTTCCGCGCGCGTCCGATTCCGTGTAATTTCCATATCCATAACCGCGCCCGGCCTCATAATCCGCGCCGCTGTCATACGCTTCCGTCTGTCCGCCGTTGAAACTATCCGAATCGTCCGGGGAATCCTCCCAGTCCTCATACGCCTCAAACGCGCCCGGAAACGATAACGACTCCTCTCTTTTCGGTTTCGCGATATATTTGGCCGGACGTTCCGGCAATATGATTCCTTCCCGGCTTCCTTTCCCGTTGCGTAATAAGATAATCTCAATTTGATGATATGTTTTCAAATGCTCCGGGTCCGCGTCCAGACTGACTTTCACGGTCTCCCGCAATAAATCAACGCTCTTGACGGTTCCCGGTCCGTCCGGCGTCTGGACAAAAGATTCCAGTTTCGGCAGGCGCCGCGCCGCGTCCTCATAGGCGTGCTGTTCGTATTTCAGACAGCACATTAAACGCCCGCAGGCGCCGGATATTTTGGACGGATTCAGGCTTAAATTTTGCGTTTTCGCCATTTTAATAGAAACCGGCATAAAATTTGTCAGGAATTGCGCGCAACAAAACGGCCTGCCGCAGATGCCGATCCCGCCCGTCATGCGCGCCTCATCCCGCACGCCGATCTGTCTTAACTCAATCCGGCAATGCAATACAGCCGCCATATCCCGCACCAGCGCCCGGAAATCCACGCGGCCTTCTGATGTGAAATAAAACGTCATTTTATTGCCGTCAAACGACGCGTAAGCGCTGACAAGTTTCATGTCTAATCCATGTTCGGCGATTTTCCGTTCGCCGATCTCGAACGCGTCGCGCTCGCGGGCCTTGTTCCGGCGTATCATCCGCCGGTCATTCTCATCGGCGCGGCGCAAAACCGGACTGAGCGGCATGGAATGCCCCGCCTCATGCCGTCCTTTGGTGCAGATTCCGAATTCAACGCCCTGCGCCGTCTGCACAATCACTTCATCGCCGATGGCCACCCGCAAATTGCGCGGATCGAAATCATAATTCTTGCTCCCGCTCCGGAAGCGCACACTAATCGCGTCCACTCAACGAAGTTCCTCCAATTCTGACGCAAGCGCGCCTAAAATATGATTGACGCCTGTCTGCCGCGCGCATTCGCCGTGATACTTCCTGACGATCTCCTCCGCGCGCGCGATCTGTTTCGGCGTGAGATTTTCGGCGAAAAAACCCGCGCTTTCCTGATATAAATTCCGCGGCGCGCGATGATAAGATAACAACAGCGCCGCCGCTAAGATCTCATGACAGGCGTATAATATATCCGCCAGCGTTTCCCGCGTGACGCGTTTCTTTTCCAGACGCGCCGCCAGTTCCGCCACGCTCCCGCGCCGTTTCACAATCCGGCGGCATAATTCAATCCCCGTCTCCCGCGCCGCTTCCGAATCGGCGTGATGATTGATTTGATTTATATCCCCGTCCCGCGATAATAAATCCGATCCGGCGTCCTGTGATACCCGTACTTCCACGCACCGGGAACGGAGCGTCCGCAATATCACGGAGATATTGTCCGCGCAGAACAGAAACGCCGCGTAAGGCGGACCCTCTTCCACGAGTTTTAATAAAATATTCTGGTCCCGTTCCGTCAGTAAAGCGCAGTCCGGAAAAATATATACTTTCCGGCTTCCCTCGTTGGGCGTAATCCACGCGTCGGCGCGGACGGAACGAATCACATCCGCCGAAATCATCTGATGATCGTCGTCCCGGACGGTTATCACATCCGGGTGAATGTTTTTCAGGATTTTCCGGCAGTCCGGGCAGATTCCGCATGGCCGATTGTCCGCCGAGCGGCATTCCAGCGCGGCGGCGGCGAATTGGGATAATTTGAATATTTTCTCTTTTTCGCCGCCTGTGACAATCATCGCGTGGGACAGCGCGTCGCGCGCGGCGGCTCCGCGCAGTCCGGCGGCGGCTTTCATCAGCCCGCGATCCGTCTCAATATCGCCAAACAATCCCAATCGCCGTCCTTTCCCCGCGGATTTGCGTATCTATCACGCCGCGTCTTATTTTATCACGCGTTCTGATATTTCGCAAGCGGGGATTATCACAGCATACGCGCGGCGCGCAGGGGGACAAGTTCATCACTGAGTATCATAATTTTCATTTGCGCCGCGCCGTCCGGTATCCGGAGAGTTTGAATCCACGCGATGTTGTTCGGATTAGATATATTAATCTCCCATGATTCCAGAGAAATCATCGTGCCGTCGTCGGCATAGAACGCGAGAAACAGATTGACGGTTTGCAATTCGCCGGGATTGTCCGGCTTCACGCGGGATAAATCCGGCTGGATTTCGCGTCCGCTGTCGGATTCCAGTTCGTCCCATTCCGTGACGGCGTCCCCCTTGCTGTCTTTGAACGTCACCGCGAGACCGACCTCATCATCATCACGGCCATAATAAACCGTCACGCCGGACAAAACGCCGTTTCCGGCTGTATCAAGATCAATTTCGCCCCATTCGGAGATA
>CAJOQY010000006.1 GCA_905236835.1 uncultured Oscillibacter sp.
ACGTTAAATGTCCCGGATACGGTAGGGTATTCGACGCCGGAAGAGATGGGCAATTTAATATCTTACTTGCGCGAACACGTCGAAAACGCGGATCAGGTGGATTTCTCCTGTCACTGTCATGACGACTTGGGCTTGGCCGTCGCCAATTCGCTCGCGTGCGTCCGGGCGGGCTGTACGCAGGTGGAATGCACGGTGAATGGCATCGGCGAACGCGCCGGAAACGCCAGCTTAGAGGAAATCGTGATGAATTTAAAAACGCGGAAAGATTTCTATCAGGCCGACACGGGGATAAATACAAAACAGATTTATCGTTCGAGCAAATTATTAAGCAATATAACAGGCGTGCCGATCGCGCCGAGCAAATCCATTGTCGGGGCGAACGCGTTCGCGCATGAATCGGGGATTCATCAGCACGGCGTGATTTCAAACGCCCAGACGTATGAAATCATGAACTCGACGGATGTCGGGATTCCGCAAAATACGATGGTATTGGGCAAGCATTCGGGCAAACACGCCTTGCGCGAGAGATTAAGCGCGATGGGCTATGATCTGGATGACGCGGCTTTGGAAGAAGTATTCGGCAGATTTAAAAATCTGGCGGACAGAAAGAAAAATATCACGGGACGCGATTTGGAAGCGTTGGTATTGCACCGGCGGAATCATATCGCGCCGGACGCGTGCCGCCCGGTCAGCCATGTGATTAATACCGGCGCGGGACTGCCCACAACGGCTTATATTAAATTAGAACGCGGCGGCGAGACGATGGAAGATGTCGCGATTGGCTCCGGACCGGTGGACGCGTCGTTTAAGGCGATCAATAGAATGATGGGCGTGGACGCCAAATTGGACAGTTTCAGCCTGAACGCCGTCACGGACGGGGAAGACTCCGTAGGCGAAGCGGTGGTAAAAGTCAGTGTCGGGGACGGCGACAGTTATACCGGAACGGGAATGTCCACGGATATTATAGAAGCGTCGATTCGCGCTTATGTGAACGGTTTAAATAAACTCGTGGAAGATATGCCGGAAGAAATCGAAAACAGCGGCGTCACGCCCCAGACCGCGCCGGTGAATTAAATTGAACGCGGCGCGATGAGGATGGATTCCCGGCGATTGTGAGAAAAGCATGATAAATGATTTTGGCCCTCCCGTTTTCGGGAGGGCGTTTGATTGGATTGAATTTCTATCGGCTTTTTCAGGCGGCGGAAGCGGAAGAAAATCAAAAAATCAGAAAAATATTCGGATTAGAATGGATTTAGACTGGATTTTTCCGGCGGTTTGTGGTATGATGAAAGCGTAAAAAAAGCGTGAAAAACGCATACGGGAAATCAGCGCGGCGGCATGGGAAAGGGGTGTGTAATATGATGGCGTCGGAGATATTTGACGGCAGTCTCGCGCGGAAAATGGACGGGTTGGATGATAATTTAAATAATAATTTAAATAATAATTTTAATCAGGCGGGCGGTTCGGATGGATGTCCGGCGGAACGCGTAAAAGAATCTATCAACGGGAAAATTGTCATGATGGCTCCGGCGAAATTTTCTCATGTCACTGTCGGCGGAAATTTATATCGGATTTTTTTTCAGTATTTAAAAGGGAAAAATTGCGTGCCGATTCCGGACGGATTATTGGTGAAATTAACGGAAAAAGATCATTTCGTACCGGATTTTATGGTGGTATGCGATCGGGATAAAATCAAATCGGACGGGATACGCGGCGCGCCGGATTTGGTGGCGGAGATTTTATCCCGGAGTACGGAATACTATGACCGGGGCTATAAAATGCGGATTTACGCGCGCTGCGGCGTGCGGGAATACTGGATAATAGACACGCGTCTGAAAAGCGTGGAGCAGTATATATTAAAAAACGGCGGATTTGAATTGCTGAATTTATACGGCATGCCGGATCAGGAAGAATTGGACTGCATGGAACCGGAAGAACGGGAAGCAATCAGAATGAGATTCACCTGCGCGATATTTCCGGAATTGGAAATTGAACTGAAAGATATATTTTATAACCCGCTGGATGAGGCGGCGGAACGGGAAAGCGAGGGATGATATGTCGGAACGGGAGACGGCGCGAAATTTGGCTCCGGAAAATATAAAAGACAATTCGGGCGATATGGATTTGAATTTAAATTTAGAATTGGAATCGGTGGAGGAACTCAAAGCCGTGTCCACGGCGGTGGACGCGGGGAACGAGTATGACGCGTCGGAAATTCAGGTGTTGGAGGGATTGGAAGCGGTCCGGAGACGCCCCGGAATGTATATCGGCTCCACTTCCAGTTCCGGACTGCATCATTTGGTATATGAAATCGTGGACAACGCCATAGACGAGGCGCTTGCGGGATTCTGTACGGATATTTTAGTAAAAATCAATCCGGACGGGACGATTACGGTTATAGATAATGGACGCGGAATCCCGGTGGATATACAGGCGCAGACGGGAAAGCCCGCCTTAGAAGTGGTATACACGGTTTTACACGCGGGCGGCAAATTCGGCGGCGGCGGTTATAAAGTCTCCGGCGGATTGCACGGCGTGGGCGCGTCGGTGGTGAACGCTTTGTCGGAATGGCTGATTGTACGCGTCCGGCGCGACGGGCATATATACGAAATGCGTTTCGCGCGCGGGATTGTCACGCGGGAAATGTATATCGCGGGGGATTGCGAACCCGGCGAAACGGGAACGGAAGTGATATTCAAACCCGACGCGGAAATCTTCGAGGATATAAATTTTGAATATGATATATTAAGAACCCGCATGAGGGAAGAGGCGTTTTTGAACGCCGGATTAAAAATTCAGACCATAGACGCGCGCCCCGGACAGGAACGGGAGCATATCATGTTCTATCAGGGCGGCATTCGGGAATTTGTCAGCTGGCTGAATCATAATAAAGATTTATTGCATGATCAAGTAATTTATATGTCCGGACAGAAAGACAATGAAATCGCGGAAATCGCCATGCAATACAATGACGGCTATAATGAAAATATACTGTCTTTCGCCAATAACGTCCACACGCCGGAGGGCGGTATGCACGAGGACGGATTCAAACGGGCGTTGACAATGGCGTTAAATCAATACGGCCACCGGATGAAATTATTAAAAGACGAGGAGAAAGTATCCGGGGAGGACTGCCGGGAAGGATTGGCCTGTGTGATTTCAGTGAAACTGCCGGAGGCGCAGTTCGAGGGACAGACAAAGGCCAAACTCGGCAACAGCCGGATCCGGACGCTTGTCAACAGTATCGTCACGGATCAACTGGGAATTTATCTGGAAGAAAACCCGGCGGCGGCGCGGGCGATTTTAGACAAGGCGCTGACCGCGTCACGGGCGCGGGAGGCGGCGAAAAAGGCGCGCGAGTCCATCCGGCGCAAAACCGGACTGGAATCCGGGCAGATGCCGGATAAATTACAGGACTGCAACGAGCGGGATCCGTCTTTATGTGAAATTTATATCGTCGAGGGCGATTCCGCGGCGGGATCGGCGATACAGGGGCGGGATTCGAGATTTCAGGCGATTTTGTCCATGTGGGGGAAAATGCTGAACGTGGAAAAAGCCCGCCCGGATAAAATTTACGGCAATGATAAATTATACCCCATGATTGTGGCCTTGGGCGCGGGAATCGGTTCGGAATTTGATATAAATAAATTACGCTATCACAAGATTATTATCATGGCCGACGCCGATGTGGACGGCGCGCATATCAGAACGCTGTTGTTGACATTCTTTTTCAGATATATGCGGCCATTGATTGAGCGGGGTTATGTTTATTCCGCCGTGCCGCCGTTATATAAACTCATCCGGGGCAAGACAACCCGCGTCGCGTATTCGGATCAGGAACGGGATCGGATCAGCGCGGAAATGCGGGCCGGGAATCCCAACGCGAAAATAGAAATCTCAAGATTCAAAGGTCTGGGCGAAATGGATCCGCATGAACTGTGGGAAACGACTATGGATCCGGAAAAGAGATCATTAAGACGCATTACGCTTGGCGACGCCGTGCTTGCCGACGAGGTCTTTACAATCTTGATGGGCGAACAGGTGGAGCCGCGCAAACAGTGGATTGAACGCAACGCCATGTACGCCGTGAATATAGATATTTAATTTTAT
>CAJOQY010000007.1 GCA_905236835.1 uncultured Oscillibacter sp.
CCCACGCCGACGGCGACAACCGCCCCGGAAATCACTACCACGCCCGCGCCGACGGCGACAACCGCCCCGGAAATCACTACCACGCCGACACCCCAAGCGACGCCCGATGATTCGACGCCCACGGGCGGATGTTATATCGCCACGGCGGTTTACGGCTCTTATGACTGCCCGGAGGTATGGACCCTGCGCCGATTCCGCGATGAGGTTCTGTCCGAAACATGGTATGGACGCCTGTTTATCAAAACTTATTACGCCACCAGTCCCACAGCGGTCCGCCTGTTCGGAAACGCGGACTGGTTCCAAACCTTCTGGCGCGGAACGCTGGATCACATGGTGGGACAGCTTCAGTCAGACGGCTTCGCGTCCACGCCCTATCAGGACCGCGCGTGGTAATCACGGACAGCGATCCGAAAAAAATCCGCCAGCTATCATATAAATAACCGGCGATCAAGCGACAAAACGGCGCGGAAATCGGGAAGTTTCTCCCGGTTTCCGCGCTGATATAATGAAAATATATAATAATATAATATATAACGCGTGATTAGAGATAACGGAGCATTCCGTCCATAGCCTCGGAGCGGTCCGCGCTGATGGTCACGGTAAATTTAATGCCGTTGCCTTCGCCGAAAACGTCCAGCCAGTGCAGAAACGATTCCGTGTCCGAGTCCACGGCGCGGCCAACGATTTTGCACAGATTGTCAATAAACACATGGGAAATGTCATAATTGCCCGCGTAAAGGCCGCTGATAAAGCCCCGGAACACGTCATAATTATCCAGATGATATTCCTGCGCGTCAATCAGGCGGATCTGATGCCGGATATTGAACGTCATATTCCGGTCAGCCTCGATGCAAATGACGTTGCCGGGTTCCTCGACAGCGGCATTGTTCAGCATCCCGATCAGTTGTTTTGTTTTTCCTTCGCCCTGAGCGCCCATAATCAGCCGAACCATAGCAAATCACTCCCGTTCGATTTAATATTTTGATGAAATTTTCTGATAATATCAGCATACCACATTTTAGAGAAAAAAACAACCGGAAAATTGTTTTCGCGCGACATAGATTCCGGGATATTTACGCCGCCGGTTTCGTGTGAATCGCGCATTCCGTGAGATTATAAAACGGCTCGGCGGCTGTCGGACGCAGATTCTCCACAACATCCGCGTGCATTAAAACGGATGTGTTTCCAAAGCAGATCGGCAATATAACCGCCTGTGTCCGGATCGCTTCGCACAAATCCCGCATGGCGGAAACTCTGTCGTTTGACGCCGCGAAAGTCTCCATCTGTCCGATCAGCCAGCCGTCCCACCAGCCGCCGATATTTAAATTCCCGCCGCCCAATAACGGCCATAAATTCCAATCCGCCGTCAAGCGCGCCTCGCAGTAGCATAAATCATAATCGCCGCCGTATAAAGACGCCTGATATTCATCCCAAGGCAATACCCGCGTTTCCATGGGGACGCCCGCGATCGTGAAACTCTCCGCGATTGATTTCGCCATTGAGATTTTAAAACTGTTTTCCGCGTTGACCAGTAATATCAAATTTCTCCCCGCCTCATAGCCGCTTTCGGACAACGCCGACGCGAATGTAAACGGGGAATACGCGCTTTCCATATCCGATGGATATAAATCGCAAACAGGCGAAACGGGGAACTGCGCCGCCGCCGCGTGTCCGGACAGAAACGCGCTGACAAGATTCTCCCGGTTGATTCCAAGGGACAGCGCGCGCCGGAACGCCGCGTTTTGCATAATTTCGCTATTAGAATTACACGCCAGATAATGCAGGGCCGTATCCGGCGCGTCCTGATAGCGAATATCGCCGGTCAGTCCGGCGGGAATCTCGCCGCTCCCGATCAGACTGGTGGAAATCAAATGCACATCCCGCGAAGAAAATCTATATAACATCGCTCCCTGCGATTCATCCAGCCGGATACGTTCAACAGGCCTGTTTCCGCCCGTCCACCAGTACGGATTGGCAATCAGCCATGATCCGTATTCTTCCCATAAATAGCCATACGGCCCTGTCCCCAGCGGTACGCTCCCCACGTTCCGGCTGATGGGAATATCCAGCAAGGCCGGGAAACCGCTGTTGGATTCCGTCAATCCAATAGTAATCGCGTTGTTGTCTTCCACATAAATCCATGAAATCTGGCGCAGTCTTTGCCCGTATCTCTCCGAATCGCGGGCGCGTTCAATCGAATTGCGCACGTCGGCGGCGGTCAGCGGCGAACCGTCCGAGAATAAAACGCCGTCACGCAATTGAAACGTATACATACTGCAATCGCCGTTCCGGTCATAGCTCTCACACAGCCAATTTTGCGGCTCAAGATTATAATTTAATTTAAACAATCCCTCATACATCAAAGAAGCCACGACGCGCTGCATTCCGTCCGGGCAGGTAATCGGATCCAACGTACTGTTCGGCTCATACGGCAAAGCGAACCATTCCGGCAGATCCGGTTCTTTTTCCTCTTCCGCCTCCCGGATTTCCTGTACCGGCATAGGGCTTTCCGGCTCTTCCAGTTCCGGCTCCGCCTCTTCCTGACAGCCGCATAATATAAATAAAACGCACAGGCAAAATAATATTATCAAATATTTTTTCGCGCTCCCGAAGATTTTCCTGTCTTTTATATTTTTTACACACGCTTGATTTCCCATATATCCACCCCCCGCGCGTTTTATTTATTTTTATTATATCCCGCGGCGATCAAAGCCGCCTGTACGCCCCGGCGTTCGCCCATTTTTCTGTGGGACCAGAACAGTTCCGGATGGCACGCCGTACAGATTCCGCAAGTATCTATATTTTCTTCCGGGACGCCCGCGTTTAACAGCCAAAGTTTATTCAATCCCGCCAAATCCACATGCCATTTCAAGTTTTTTTTATAAAAATACAATTCCGCGTCTTTGCCCAGCGCTTTTCTCATCGCGTCCGGGACATCGCGATCCGTCTCAAAACAGCATTGTCCGATACAGGGACCAATCGCGGCACGGATATTCGCGCAAACCGCGCCGTATGTTTCACACATCATTTTGACGGCTTTTTCGACAATCCCCCCGGCGCATCCGCGCCAGCCCGCGTGTACCGCCCCGACCGTCCCGGTAATCTCATCCTCTAATAAAATAATCCCGCAGTCCGCCGAGAACACAACCAGCGGCAATTTGATTTCATCCGTCATCAGCGCGTCCGCCGTGTAATCCCGGTCCTGATACAATCCTTTTCCGGCGTCCGCCGCCGTGACGGGGCGTATTGTCGTTTCATGCGTCTGTTTGGCCAGTACAACCCGCTCCGGATTTAATATATTTTCACCCGCGTTTATATTCACAGCCTCGCAAATCCGGCGATAATTTTCTTTGACATGATTCAAATCATCTCCCCGGCCCGGCCCGAGATTTAAATCATTCCAAGGCGATTCCGATACGCCGCCGATTCTGGTTGTAAACGCGTGGGGATTGGATAATACAGAAGACATAAAATACTCCACGCCGTTGACATTCCGCCTGAAAAACGCCATAAACGCGCCTCCCCGCGATTTTTATTAAAATTTCCCCTGTTCCGGTCCGGATTCAGAACAGGG
>CAJOQY010000008.1 GCA_905236835.1 uncultured Oscillibacter sp.
AGCGGCATGCGCCAGTTTTTGACCAGCATGAAGCCCTCGAGCTTCGAGGACATCATCGCCGCCTCAAAAATCCAGAAAATATCATATGTCAAATCGCCATAGGCGTCAATCCCGCCGCTTCGGAATTTAAATTCCGTGTCGAATTTGAAATGCGCGTCGCATTTGACATTAATAATCCACGCGCCGACGCCAAGCCCGACGGTAATGGCCGGATCCATGAAAATATAACCCTCCCGGCGCAGGTAACTGCTGGTCGTTGGCTTATTGACAAATAAATTAAAATCCTCACTGGTGAAAGGTTGCGCGCCCTCTTCATGAAATCGTTCGGGATAATCCATATACATATGATATACGCCCGCGAATTTGCCGTCCGTGCCGAGATCGATTAAAATATTAATACCGACCGGCGTGGCGATGGTAATTGTGGAATATACGTCCCAATCGACTTTGAAATAAAATATTAAATCCTCAAAATAATTGCCGCGATTCTGATCCGTATAGCGCTGTGAAATCCGGAGGCGGAATCCGATTTCCGGCGTGACGGAACAACTGAACGATCCGCTTGCCTGAAAAGCGCCGGCGGACGCGGCGTCGCCGATATTGCTTCCGCTTTGAATATCGTCTAAAGTCTCTTGCAATTGTTCTTCACCTTTGGCGCCTTCGCCGCCAAAATCCCCGCTTGAGGAGAACGTCTGTTTCCATCCGAACGTATAATCCGTTTGCATCCAGCTCAAATCATAATTCTCAACCGGCTTATACGAATGAGAATCCGCGCTGAAACCGGGAATGGAGCCAAGTTCAAAATCGGCCAGCGGATTGCCGATAATATCAATAGATTCCAGATTTCTATAAGCGCCTTCCAGTGTGGAACTGCCCAGCATGGGGAAAATGAATTGATCCAGCGTCAATTCCGCCGCGAATTGATAACCAACGTCAATCGGCGCGTAAACGCGCCCGGTCTGATCCTCAAAGCTGACCCAGAGACGATCTCCCGCGTTAATATCCCGTTTGGGATTAAATGTCAGAGTAGCGGTGAAATAATTTCCGCCTGTACTGGTTGTCATATAGCCATCCCGATTGTCACAGTCAAAGCGTTTATTTCCATCCGCGTCATAGAAAGCGAAATGGGCTTTGCTCGCGACAAGCGCGGCGGCGTGGTTCACGCTGACGGATACAGAAAGCGTATCATCTTTGACCATAATACCTGAAGCGCTGATATTGCCCGCGTTGGCGGAATCGCTGTAAGAGGCGGTGACGCCATGCCCGGATGAATTATTCGGAACGGCTGTGAAAACTTCCAGCGCGGGGAATAATATATTCGTTGTGCGTTCGATTGCGGTAACGGCGGAATACGCGTTTCCGTTTTGCGGCTGAACGCGCATACTGACATTGCCCCAGTCTTTCACAGCGCCTTTGAGCGGGATTCTATAGGCGCCGTTGGCGTCCGTCATGCCGTCGAAACCCGCTATATTGACATACGCGCCGGACACAGGCGTATATTCCAGCGTATTTTCTCCCGTGGCCAGACGCAAGAGCGTATTATATTCCCGCATGACTTGACCGTTCACTGTAGATCCGGCGTTATTTGTCTTGGGCTGGAATAGATAATAATAACGCATATTATCCTGATCCTGCGTGACAAACAGGCGGTCGCCGTAGACATAACGGGGCGTTGAGGTTCGATTGCTTTGCATAGTCTGTTCTTGGCTCTCAATATTGCCGTCGTTGTTTATATCCCCGGTCATATTCGCCCATTCGGTGTAATAATTTTCCGGCGGATTGACCATTAAAGTATAAGTTTTTCCGATACGGGCGTCTTGAAGATTCATAGCGCCGTTGTTATCCGCGGCGTTCACGCCGGGGACAAGTTCGCCGGAAGAGGGAACGCCTTCAGTAATATCAAAAACCGCGTTGGATAAAGAGCCATTAGAAGTGATATTCGGATTCTCTTTCGCCTGATTGACGGACTTGGGGGAATAGCCTATATAAAAAGATTGTTCCCCGGTATTGGGTTTCAAGCAAAGATTATCCGTCATGACGGTAATATCCGCCATTGTATAATCCGTTTCCGTGAGGGTTGTCCCCGCGCTGTTGAGCGGGTTCGCTATCACGTCCCCGGCCTGATAAAAGCTGACGCCGGTTGTTTTTTTGTCAAAAGTCATCCAGTAAACGCCGTTGGCGGCGCGATTGGCGGCGGGGACGGTTTTCACGCGAATTACAGACCCTTTCGGCGCGTAAATTTTATAATAATCCGTCCCGTCGCTGTAAGTCTGTTTTGTGACGCCGGATTGAGAACTGTCATTGGCCGCCTCCACGATATTGGCGATATAAGACGCCAGATGAGAAGCGTCATATTTGCCTTTCGTCGCGCTGTTGGAATCGTCGCGGTCCGCGTTCTCAAAGCGAATTTCCACGGTTTTACGCTCATAAACCGGAAAAACGCGAATTGTCTCGCCGGAACTTTCCGAACTGCTAATAACGCCCTTATCCATCAATGTCTTGACAAAGCCGCTGTTTAACGTCACAGTGACAGTCCCATTGTTCGCGCCGATATAATAACTGTTACCTGTTTTATAGGCGCGATTATAAGTATTATACATATCACTGTAATCTTTATCGCTTCTGGCGAAGTAGACGCCTTTCAGCGTGATTCCCCGCGAAGTATTCAACGCCGCGTTGGGATCCGTCAGCGTAATCGTTTGATCGGCGTTCGCGTAGAATCCCAAAACGGGGAAACAGCCGCTTTTCGCTTCCAGCGCGCCGGGGGTATAAACCCGCGTATTTACGCCGTTATAATAAATATCTAAAATCTGCGGCGTTCCCGTCGTAAAATCATAAAGCTGTCGATTAAAATTCTCACAGGAATTCATCATTTGAAACTGATAACGCGTATATTGGAGCCGGAAATTATATAACGTCGCCTGAGACGCCGCGCCGGATTTTTTCGCCGTCTTTTCCGTGCTGAACTTGAGATAATGATTTCCCGTCAGGCCGCTTACATTCAGC
>CAJOQY010000009.1 GCA_905236835.1 uncultured Oscillibacter sp.
ACACGAAGTTCGCCGATAAAATTCCCAGAAAACCAGCCAAAATAATAATATCAATCTGATTTTCCCGCAAATATTGAACCAGTTCCGCCTCAAATTCCGTTCCGGGCCGTCCCTTTCTGGATATAACAGCCGCCGTGACGCCATGATTTTTCGCCCGCTCCAGCGCGTATGCCTTATGATTATCCGCTATGACAAGAACAATTTCACCGCTCGCGATTTCCCCGCGCTCTTGCGCCAGTAATAACGCCTCCAAATTCGTCCCGCCGCCAGAGACAAGCGCGGCGATTCTCGCTTTTCTTATATTATCATTATTCAGCACAAAATCACGCCCTCATCCCCTTTTACAATTTCGCCAATGTCATACGCGTCGCAATTGCTTTGACATAAGATGTCTGTCGTTTTATTTGCGTCTTCCTGAGACACAACCAGCGCCATACCAACGCCCATATTGAACACATGATACATATCATCTTCCGGAATATCGCCTGTTTTACGCAATATATCAAATATTACCGGCGTCTGAATCAAATCCCGCTTGATTTTCGCCGTCATGCCGTCCGGCAGACATCTCGGAATATTCTCATAAAATCCGCCGCCCGTAATATGGCTTAATCCCTTGATTTTTACGCCCGCGTTCAGACAATTTAAAACCGGTTTAACATAAATTTCCGTCGGTTTTAATATTTCCTCCCCCAGCGTACAGCCTAAATCCGGATAAAATTGATTTAATACCCCGTCTCGCTCCACGTCCAATACTTTCCGCGCCAGCGAAAATCCATTGGAATGCAATCCGGAGGACGGCAACGCGATTACCACATCCCCCGGCGCGATACGGCTCATCATGCCGCCGTTATCTATCATTTGAAAACGATCCGCGATGCCTACGGCGAATCCCGCCAAGTCATAATCATCCGCCGCCATGACGCCCGGATGTTCCGCGGTCTCTCCCCCAAGCAAAGCGCACCCAGCCCGCACACAGCCTTCCGCCACGCCGGACACCAGCGACGCGATTTTCTCCGGCGTATTTTTTCCGATCGCTATATAATCCAAGAAAAATATCGGCTTCGCGCCGGAGCAGATTATATCATTTACGCACATCGCCACGCAGTCAATCCCGACCGTGTCATGTTTATCCATTAATTGCGCGACTCTGATTTTCGTTCCAACGCCGTCCGTACCGGAAACCAGTACCGGATTTTCATAATTTTTATAATCCGCCAGCGAAAACAAGCCGCCGAAACCGCCGATTTCCGATATTACTCCGGGAATATTCGTCCGCTCCACATGGCGGCGCATTAATTTTACGCCTTCATAACCGGCCTGTACATCCACGCCCGCGTTTTTATAGCTGTCCGAACCGCCAGACATAAACGGCCTCCTTTCAATATTTTTTCACAAACCACTCACAGAAATTTTCCGCCCCATCTTCCGTAACGTCTTGTTCTAAAAATTCCTGTAAATCCCGCTTCATCTTTTCATATAAATCAATTTGTCCGAACGCGGTATGAAACATCAAGCCATAAATGCCACATGTGACCGCATAATATTTGGGGCATTGTTCCAGCGTTATCCGGCATAATCCCTTGTATTCTTCATCTTTCAGAATAATCCCGTCTTCAGACCCCGTTTGGCCAAGTGTTTCGCCGGAATCTATCGGAATCCACATAATAATCTCCCTGTTTTACAAATTTTTACGCTTCATGCGCCGTCAGACGCTTCATGATTTCCGCGTATGCGTCCTCTACGCCGCCCATATCGCGCCGGAAACGGTCTTTGTCCAGCTTTTCACGCGTTTTTTCATCCCACAGCCGACAGGTATCCGGACTGATTTCATCCGCTAAAATTATTTTTCCGTCCGGGAGTTTGCCAAATTCCAATTTAAAATCCACTAAAATCACGCCGCATTCTTTCCAGAACGCCTGTAATTTTTTATTTACCTCAAACGCGTATTTTTTAATTTCCTCAATCTCCGCGCGCGTCGCCAGTTTCAGCGCGATCGCGTGATACGCGTTTAATAACGGATCGTCCAACGCGTCGCATTTATACGAAAATTCAATCGTCGGCTCGTCGAATACAATCCCCTCTTCGACGCCGTAACGCGACGCGAAATGTCCGGCTGATATATTCCGGATAATCACTTCCAGCGGCACAATATCAACTTTTTTGACCAGCGTTTCCCGTTCGCTTAATTCTTTGACGTACTGCGTGGGAATCCC
>CAJOQY010000010.1 GCA_905236835.1 uncultured Oscillibacter sp.
CAAACGAAGCGGCGGCCCCGACCGAAACGGCTGAAACCCCGGCGGCGGGCGAAGCGGAGGGCGCGCCGGAGACGGCCCCGAAAGCCCCGGCGGGCGGCGATGATACGCCCAATGAGGAAATGGAAGAATATTTAAGTCATTTTAAGACTTTAAATACAGGCGAGAAAGTCACCGGCATTGTCAGGGCCATTACGGCCACGGAAGTGGAAGTCGACGTACACGCGAAACAGACGGCCTACATTAAGTTCAGCGAGCTGAGCGATGATCCCGCCGCCAATCCGGAGGATATTGTCAAAGTCGGCGACGAGATTGAGGCCTATGTCATCCGCGTGAACGATGTGGACGGATTCGCGGAGTTATCGAAAAAGCGTCTGGACGCCCAAAAGAAATGGGAAGAAGTCGAGCGCGCCGTCGATGAAAAGGCCGTCAAAGAAGGCGTCGTGACGGAAGAAAACAAAGGCGGCATCGTGGTTTCCGTCGACGGAATCCGCGTGTTTGTCCCGGCGTCCCAGAGCGGCAAGCCGCGCGGCGCGGATCTGTCCGCCATGCGCGGGGAAAAAGTGCGTTTGCGCATTACGGAATTTAACCGCGCCCGCCGCCGCGTCGTCGGCTCTATCCGGTCCGTACTGGACGAGGAACGCCGCGCCGCGCAGGATGAAGTGTGGGCCAATATCGAGGCCGGCAAGCGCTATACCGGAACGGTCAAATCCATGACCTCTTACGGCGTGTTCGTGGACATCGGCGGCGTGGATGGCATGGTGCATATTTCCGAATTAAGCTGGTCCCGGATCAAAGACCCGAAGGAAGTCTGCAAAATCGGCGATACGCTGGAAGTATATGTAATCTCTTACGATCCCGACCGGCGTAAAATCTCTCTTGGCGTGAAAGACCACAACCGCAATCCGTGGAGCGATTTCATGGACTCTTACGGCGTGGGCGATGTCGCCAAAGTCCGGATTGTGAAAATCATGCCGTTTGGCGCGTTCGCGGAAGTCGTTCCCGGCGTGGACGGACTGATTCACATTTCACAGATCGCCGATCACCGCGTGGAAAAGCCGGATGATATTCTGGCCGAAGGCGATTATGTCTACGCGAAAATCACGGCGATTGACGAGGAACGCCAGAAAATTTCCCTCTCCATGCGCGCCGTGCCGTCCGGTTACACCGAAGGCGGCGAGACGGGCGACGAATCTTACGACGCCTGAGCTTGTTAAAATTTCTTAGCGCAAGCCCCCCGTTTCCGGGGGGCTGTTTTATATTATTTTATTATATTTATTATATATATATTTTTATATATAGGGAAAGAGCGACAGGGCGGAATGACAGATTTTAAAAATCAAAATGCCTATAGAGGCAGTTTACGCTTTTTTAGCATTTTCCCGCCTTGTTCGTTATTTTACCGGCGACACGATTATATTTTATATTATTTTGTCCCGAATATCCGATCCCCGGCGTCGCCCAATCCGGGGACAATATAGCCGTTTTCATTTAATCCCTTGTCAATCACTCCGCAGAAAATATCCACGTCCGGATGAACTTCCTCCATTTTGGCGATTCCTTCCGGCGCGGCCAGCAGGGCCATGAATTTAATATTTTTACAGCCCTGCCGTTTCATTTCCGACACGGCTTCCACCGCGCTCCCGCCCGTGGCCAACATGGGATCCACAATTAAAACATTCCGATCCGCGATGTCTTTCGGCATTTTGCAGAAATACACATGCGGCTCCAGCGTTTCCTCGTCCCGGTACATTCCCATATGACCGACGCGCGCGCCCGGCACCATTCTTAATACGCCGTCCACCAGTCCCAGACCGGCTCTTAATATCGGCACAACCGCGAATTTTTTGCCCTTTAACGTCGGAACTTCCGCCTTACAGATCGGCGTTTCCACCATCCGCGTGGTCATGGGCAAATCCCGCGTCGCCTCGTAAGTAATCAACATCCCGATTTCAGACACCAGTTCCCGGAAATCCTTCACGCTGGTATTTTTGTCCCGCAGAATGCTCATTTTATGCGCCACCAGCGGATGATCCACAACATGCACTCCCATAAAATTTCTTCCTCCTGTTTCATCCATATATCATTTGATAATATATATAAATATATAAATATATAAATATAATATATATTATATCAAAACATGATTTCAGACGTTTCGCTTCACGTCCGCGGGCGGTATCGCGTTCGGCGGCCTGAGATACACGGGTCGCAAATCCCGCGCGTCCGGCAATTTCCCGGACGCGGATAAAATTTTCCGCGCCCGTTCTTCCGCTTCCAAAGCCACAGACGCCGCGTTCTGCATAATCAAATTTGCCGGAGCCATATGGCATAAAATCCCCTGTGACAACAAATATTCCGCGCACAATTTCGCGCCGTCCCCGACAACCATGAATTTATTAATTAATTTATTATATCCATCCTGATTTTGATGATTTATATCCCGATAATCTTTCAGTTCCGCCGCCAGAGATTCCAAGGCAATCGCCCGATCATCCGTCAGACGCGTGATTTCGCCGTTTTCCGTCTGAAACAGCGCGTTATAAATCCGATCCCGGCGGGCGTCCATCGCGCAGATGATCAGCCCGTCCGCGAAAGAGAGATTCCGCGCCATCGCGCCCAACGTCGACACGCCAATGACAGGCTTATCCAGTCCGAACGCCAACCCTTTCGCCGCCGCGACGCCAATGCGAATCCCCGTAAATGACCCCGGTCCCGCCGCGACAGCGATTAGATCCAGATTTTTTATATCAAATTCGCTCTCCCGCGTCAGATCCTCCACAATCGGCATTAATGTCCGGCTGTGCGTCAGTCCCGTATCCTGATAGCCATACGCGAGAATTTTTCCGTCTTCCGCAATCGCCGCCGATACCGCTTTCGCCGATGTTTCCAGCGCAAGTATTTTCAAGTAATTTCAATCCCTTCCACAAGAATCAACCGGCTGTTGTCATCCGTACTCTCAAATTTATGATTGATATGATTATCATTCGCGCGTGAGATTTTGACTTGAATGACATCCGTCGGCAGGGCGTCCGGGGCCTGTTCGCTCCATTCGATCACGCATACGCCGCCGCGATCCCAATATTCCTCCCAGCCGAGATTATATAATTCCTCCGCGCTTTGAATCCGATACCAATCAAAATGAAACAGCGGCAATCTTCCGCCAATATATTCCTGTACAATCGTAAATGTCGGACTGGATACGCGCCCGGTATAACCCAAGCCATACGCGATCCCGCGCGTAAAAGCCGTTTTTCCCATGCCAAGTCCGCCAGTAAACGCGATAATCATGCCCGGCTTTAACACGGCGGCCAGTTTCGCGCCAAGTTCTTCCGTTTCCCGTTCGTTCCGGGTGATATATTCAACCATCATCCAGCCGCCGCCTTTTCATATCCATTCAAATCATAAAATATATTTAAAATTAACGCCAGTATTCAAACTCCCAGTCATATAGGCATACTATATCGCCGTCCCGTATGCCCTCAGCTTCCAGACGCTCAAACAATCCGATACGGCGCAGGATTTTATCAAAATACATCCGGCTCTCGTAATCCGCGAAATTGATATTGCCCATCAGACGCTGAATCCGCGCGCTTTCCACCAGCCACGCGCCGTCATTCCGGCGGGAGATTTCAAAATCATCTTGATTATTTTCGTCCATATCTTCCGGTTCCGGCGTATATTCCGGCTCATAGATCGCTACCGGCGGCAAATCGCGTAATTTCAGCGTGATTTCCCGTATCAATTCCCGCGTTCCCAGCCGCGTCACGGACGAAAGCGGCATATACATATAACCAAGATTTTCCACATAAGATTTTAATTTTTCCGGCAAATCCGGATTTGATATTATATCCATCTTGCTTCCGGCGACAATCTGCGGACGCTTCGCCAGTTCCGGATTATATCTCTCCAATTCCTGATTAATAATTTTAAAATCCTCCACCGGGTCCCGGCCCTCAATCCCAGAGACATCCACCAAGTGAATTAATAATCTGCATCTATCGACATGACGCAGGAAATCATGTCCCAGACCCGCGCCGCCGCTCGCGCCCTCAATCAAACCCGGAATATCCGCCATCACAAAATTGACGCCCTCATCAACCCGGACAACGCCCAGATTCGGCTTTAACGTCGTAAAATGATAATTGGCGATTTTGGGCCGCGCGTTTGACACCACGCTCAAAAGCGTCGATTTTCCGACATTGGGGAATCCAATTAAACCCACATCCGCCAATAATTTTAATTCTAAAACAATATCCAGACTTTCCCCCGGCAATCCGGCCTTGGCGAAACGCGGCGTTTGACGCGTGGGCGTGGCGAAACGCGCGTTGCCCCAGCCGCCGCGCCCGCCCCGGCATAATACAAACGGTTCGTCGTCTGACAAATCTTTGATAATCGCATTTGTCTCCGCGTGGCGGATCAGCGTCCCGCGCGGCAATTTAATAATCAAATCATCCCCGTCTTTGCCGGATTTACGACCTCCCTGTCCGTCCATACCGTTTGGCGCGAGATATTTTCGTTTATATCTAAAATCCATCAGCGTGGATAAATTATCATCAACCTGTAAAATCACAGACCCGCCGCGTCCGCCGTCACCGCCGTCTGGACCGCCCGCCGCGACGAACTTCTCACGATGAAACGCCACCGCGCCATTGCCGCCGTCCCCGGCTTTGACATAAATCCGCGCCCTGTCAATAAATTCCGCCGCCATATTTCCCCCCGCGATCTCTCGTTACAATTTATTTTTCCGCTTGTTTCCGGATAAGAATCCGCTTATAAACTCCGCGTCCATTCACTTCAAATTGGCCGTGCGCTATGCCTTCGCCGCCGTCGCCCTTTAAATCATGTTCATGGCCAATGATTTCAAATTGTTCCGGATTATATCTATCCATAAACGTAACCGGTACGCCCATCACGCCGTCATAATCGGACGGTATGCACTCCGTAAACGGAACTTCTATGGCGTCATAATTATCATAGCGCGGATATTTGATTTCTCCATATTCGTTTTCAAACTTTTTCCGGAGTTTTCTGTTAAATCTCAAATTATTCGCCATCGTATCAAGCAATAATTCCTCGTGGCGCTTTCCGTGATCGATATTCGTAAACCAGCAGGCTGAAGCCAAACGTCCCATTATAACGCCGTCAATAATTTTATACGCCGAACCTTCTTTCTTATTTTCAAGAAGCCATTGTTTATATTCATCCGTCACATTAAAATACATATCACAATTAAGCGGCTTGTAACCAAGCCAAATGACGTCGCCTTTCAGAAACGGAAACACTTCTTTATATGTGATCGCGTTCATATTGCCCAAAATCACGAATTTTTTCTTGCCTTTTACAATCCAATCCAAAAACTCCCGGAACAGGGAGAACGGCGGATTTGTGATAATCACATCCGCTTCGTCGCGCAGTTCGCGGACTTCGTCAGACCGGAAATCCCCGTCCCCCTCCAGATAGCCGGAAAACTCCACGTCATCTATATCAATCCGTCCGATTTTATTTTCATTCCGCGTCAGAGTGAACAGTTTCCCCCGCGTTCCGTGTTTATCCGCGTCGAAAAGCGGGGATTGTTCCTCAAAAAGCGTCAGTTGTTGATTGCCCGCGCCTTTCGCGTATGACGTGGAAATCAACTTTTTCAGTCCGAAATAATCAAAATTCGCGGCGAAATATCTCGTGAATTCGCTCCATTCCGGATCGTCGCACGGAAGCAGGATTGTTTTATCCCTGAATACGTCGTGATTATATTCTACATAGGCGTTCATCTCCGCCTCAATATCGCGGTATTGCGTGTAAAACTCATCATTTTTGGCGCTTCTCGCGGCGCTTAAAGTTGTGTTGTCGGCCATGATTTTATTTTCCCCCCTTTCGCCTGATTGATTTTACCCGTTGATTCGAGTTATTTATAATATCTTATTTACGGCAGCCGCCAGTCAATCGGCGTCTCTCCCATGGATATTAAATACTCATTCACGCGCGAAAACGGACGGCTCCCCAGAAACGCCGGTACAGTTTCGCTTCCATGCCGCGCGCCCAGCGGCGACGGATGACTGGAATAAAACGCTTTTTTATTTTGATTATTATTAAAATCCAGCGTCCCAGCGATTTTACGCGCGTATCCGCCCCAGAACAAAAACGCGATAATATTATTATTTAATTCCATACATACGCGTAAAATATCGCCCGTAATCGCTTGCCATCCCCATTTGACACAGCTTTCCGGCTTCCCGGCGATGACCGTCAAATTCGCGTTTAATAATAACACGCCCCGTTCCGCCCACGGCGTCAAATCCGGTCCGGACGGCGTTTTACATTTTATATCTTCCGTCAGTTCCCGGAAGATATTCTTTAACGACGCGGGAATTTTCTGTCCGGGATTGGCCGAGAACGCCAGTCCGTTCGCCACGCCCGGCGTCGGATACGGGTCCTGCCCCAAGATTACACAGCGTACCCGTTCCGGCGGCGTTAAATCCAGCGCGCGGAATATCATATCACACGGCGGCAGTATCTTTTCTCCATCCGAATTTAATCCCACCGCTTTTTGATACAATCTTTCCGCCTGTTCGACCATCTCCGGACGCATTCGCGCCGCCCACGCGTCTGAAATCATGATAGATAAAGCCCCTGTCCGCGCGTTCGCGCCCTGTACGCTTTTTGTACAGAGCGCGACGCCTGAATTTTTTATATATTATATAATTTATTATTTTATTTCGCCAGATCCGCCGCGAGCGCGTCGGCAAGGGCTTTCATATCCGGCTGATTGGAATCCCGGAAACTGGAATTGACTGTGATTCCCTCGTCTAAAATCGTCATTTTCTTCATGCCTTCCAGCGCTTCTTTCATGAGCTTTCCGGACTGGATCGCCCAAGAGCCGTTCTCGATAATCGCGCAAGTACGATTTTGTAAATTCAGCGCTTTCATATCCGCCAAAAAATTGTGCATCGGCGGGAAAATGCCGAGATTATACGTCACGGACGCCAACACCAGATGGCTGTATTTAAATAAATCCGAAATCAAATAGCTAACATGCGTACTGGATACGTCATACATACGGGTATTTAAAATTCCGCGTTCGGCGAGTTCCGCCGCCAGCATTTCCGCCGTGTTCTCCGTGTTGCCGTACATCGACGCGTAGACAATCATGACGCCTTTTTCTTCCGGCGTGTAACCGCTCCAATGCTGATATTTATCCAGAATATAACCCAGATCTTTCCGCCACACGGGACCATGTAACGGGCAGATATATTTAATATCCAGTCCGGCGGCTTTTTTCAATAACGCCTGTACCTGCGGGCCGTATTTGCCGACGATATTTGTATAATATCTCCGGGCGTCGTCAATCCATTCCCGATCAAAATCAAATTCGTCAGCGAATAATTTGCCATCCAGAGACCGGAACGAGCCGAACGCGTCCGCCGAGAACAATACGCCGTTGGTTTTATCAAACGTCACCATAGCCTCCGGCCAGTGTACCATAGGCGCGTTTACAAATACGACCTCGTGCTTACCGAAAGACTGCGTTTCGCCTTCTTTCACCTGACGGATTTTATCGACATCCACCGGATAGCCGAAATTGCGCAGGAATGTAAACGCCTTGGGCGTCATAATCATTCGCACATTTGGCCAGCGCAATAATACTTCTTCCAGAGACGCGGCGTGATCCGGTTCGACGTGATTAATCACAAGATAATCCAAATCGCGCCCATTCAACACGGCCTTGATATTCTCAATAAACTGACGGCCTACCGCCCAGTCCGCCGTATCGAATAAAACCGTCTTTTCGTCCAATAACACATAAGCGTTATAAGAAACGCCGTGATACAGGGGATGAATATTCTCGAACAGGGCAAGACGCCGGTCATTGCCGCCCACCCAGTAGAGATCATCCGTTACTTTGCGATAGCAATTCATCATAATAAAATATCCCTCCATGTCTTGTTAAATCCTTGCTTTTTCCGAAAATCCGGAAAATTTTCACGGTCCGGCTTGCCTTAAAAATATTTTTTCGGCTTTAACGCTCCGGCGCGGTTACGGTCGCCGTTCCAATCGTATCATGCGTCAAAATATAAACCGTGTATTCGCCGGACTCCGCCGCGAGATTCAAATTTCCGGTCCCCGAAACGCCGCTAACTCCAAAAACATCCCCGCTGTCCGATAATCCGCCCATGACTTCCGCGTCCTCAAACACGTCTAAACTCACGCTTCCCGCGTGGAACGCAATATCACAGCTTCCGCCGGTAATCGCGTAATCAACGCGGATCTGTCCGTTTTCCCCGACAATGATCTTTCCGGATCCGCTGACGAAAGAACCGGCTTCTTTCGAGTTCATAATCACCGTATTTTTGTCAGGCAACGTAGTTACGCCTATGATGTCAGTCAACCGGTTATTCAGGCGAAACGCCACATACGCAATCGCGGCGACAAGCGCCAGAGCGACGGCGACAATAACAATCATAGATTTCTTTTGCATAATTCTTATCTCCGTTTCATCATTTTTCGCTTGATTGATTTTTTGGCTTTAATTCCGTTATCGCCCGATAAAAATAATAATATAATATTATTATTCCGGCTTTAAGCCCGCCATTTTTCGCATATACTCCACCGGGAACGGCGGCTGCGCGACGGGTTTCATCGCGATAGACATCAGTTTTATCGGATTATCATCGGCGGCGATACGGTTGGACGAAAGCCGTCCGCAACGGCGGCAACGGTGAATCATCGCCCATTCGCCGTTTTTCCGTACCCAGACCGCCACCGGATCCATAATGCCGCCGCAGTCGGCGGCGCGGTCGCCGGGTTCGTCGTCCACATGGAGACTGCTCAGACAGTTTGGACAGTGATTTCTGTGTCCGCTTCCCGCCCCTTCGGGAAATACCGCCGCGCCGCAGACTTTGCAGATAAAATTATCATGGCATACATGGGTTTTATAATACCCTTTTTCGTATAATTTACGCTTATTTTCACGATTCATGGGTTTTTCCTCCTGAAAGCGATTCAAAAATTTTAATTTTTTAAATTTTTAAATTCTCTCTTCCGGGAGGTTCATGCGGGAATTGGCGCAAACCTCCCGGTCAGCGCGCAAGTCCCAAACAATTATCACATGAATATTTTTTCAAAAATCCATTCCCCTTATATTATAATATTTTATAATTTTATAAACATACGCGTTATACTTCAATCTCGATAAACGCGTCTTTGGTTTCGCCGCAATACGGGCAAGTCCAGCCCTCCGGCAGATCTTTAAACGCCGTACCCGGTTTGACTTCGCCATCCGGATCGCCTTTCAACGGGTCATACTCATGGCCGCACCCAAGGCAGATATTGAATTTACGCGGCGCGGCGGGTTTCTTCGGGATTTGCCGTTTCATTTTGACCATCGGCGGCGCGGGCTGTTTTTCGCCCGTATCCAGCGCCTCTGTCAATAACGGCAGAATTTCATTCACATCGCCGACAATGCCGTAATCGCAATTTTTGAAAATTCTCGCGCCGGGATTATTATTAATCGCCACGATATAAGCGGCGTCTTTGATGCCCTTCAAATGCTGTACCGCGCCGGAAATGCCGCAGGCGATATATAAATTGCCTTTAAATTTCTGTCCGGACATACCGACATAGCGATTTAACGGCACATATTGAAGCGTCTCCGCGACAGGACGGGATGATCCAATCGCCGCGCCCGCCGCTTTGGCGAGATTTTCAATCAATTTCATATTTTCGCGTTCGCCAATGCCTTTGCCCGCGCTGACAACGCGTTCGGCCTCTATAATCGGCGTATCCGCCGGAATGCCGTAATTAAAATCATGCCCGTCTTTCTTCAACGCCGACACAAGCGCGTCGACTTTATCTTTCGCGCTTCCGTCTTTGAATATAATTTTCTTGCGTTCGCCGGTTTCGCCGCCGGACTGTTTGACCGGCGCCGCGCCGCCGCTGGCTTTCCCGGCTTTGCCTAAGATATACGACGCGATGACAACGCGCTGAATTTCGTTTGTCCCCTCGTAAATCGTCGTGATTTTGGCGTCTCTATAGGCGCGTTCGACTTCCATGCCTTTCATGAATCCCGCGCCGCCGTAAATCTGCAACGCGTCGTTGCAAACTTCCAAGGCAATATCCGACGCGTACATTTTCGCCATCGCCGCTTCCATGCCATAAGATACATGGGCTTGTTTCAATTCCGCCGCGCTGTATACCAAGAATCTCGCGCAACGCAATTTCGTCGCCATATCCGCGATTTTAAACGCGATTGACTGTTGCTGACAGATAGGCCGTCCGAACTGCACACGCTCTTTGCTGTATTCGACAGCCGACTCATACGCGCCCTGCGCGATTCCAAGCGCCTGCGCGGCGATTCCAATGCGTCCGCCGTCGAGCGTCGACATGGCGATTCTAAATCCCATGCCCTCTTTGCCGAGTAAATTTTCTTTCGGAATCTTGACGTTATTAAAATTCAACTGGCACGTCGCGGACGAACGGATTCCCATTTTGTCATAATGCGGCTCAAATGTAAATCCTTCCCAGCCTTTTTCCACGATAAAGGCCGAGATTCCCCGCGTTCCGATTCCCGGCGTGGTTACGGCGAATACCACATAAGTGTCCGCCTCCCCGCCGTTGGTGATAAATATTTTCTCACCGTTTAAAATATAATAATCGCCCTGTAATTCCGCCGTCGTTTCCGTGCCGCCGGCGTCCGATCCGGCGTTTGGCTCCGTCAGGCCGAACGCGCCGATCTTCTTTCCGGAGCATAAATCCGGCAGATATTTACGCTTTTGCTCCTCATTGCCAAACGCCGCGATGGGATAAGTTCCCAATGACGTATGCGCGGATAAAATCACGCCCGTTCCGCCGTCCACGCGAGCCAGTTCCTCCACCGCAATCGCGTAGCTTAACACATCCGCGCCCGCGCCGCCGTATTCTTTCTCATAGGGCAGGCCCATCAGGCCAAGTTCCCCCATTTTCGTTACGGCTTCCCGCGGGAAACGATTCTCCTTGTCCAGCAGGAAAGCAATGGGCTTTACTTCGGATTCCGCGAACTGGCGCACTTTGGCGCGCAGGGCCTCATGGGCCTCCGTGGTCTGATAGTTCATGTGGCTTCCTCCCTTTCCCCTGATTTCAATCGCTTGGGATACGCGCTGTCTGATAGAAAACAGGATACCCAAAATCACCGGATTTGTCAACACTTTCTTTGGCGATTTTGTAACAATTGTATTTTTATTAGAACTTCATTCCCTGTCTTTCTTCCCTGAATCAAAAGAGGGGGAACGCAATCGGGGGGTAAAGTGAAACGGGCGTTGACACGGGAATGAAAAAGGCATATAATCGCGTATGATCACATGAGAATAAGGCAAAAAACGGAATCGAGGCTTTTAAATGGACACGCGTTTTCTTTTGGATTTGGCAATATTATTATTCGCGGCGAAAATGTTCGGCGTACAGGCGCGGAAACTGGGCGCGCCGGAAGTGGTGGGCGAGATTATCGCCGGGGTTCTGGTGGGTCCCGCCGCGCTGGGATTCGTACATGAATCGGATTTCCTGTCCCAAATGGCGGAAATCGGCGTCATTATGCTGATGTTTGAGGCGGGCCTTGGGACGGATTTAAGAAAGCTCCGCAAAACCGGCGCGCAAGCGACTTTCATCGCCTGCGCCGGGGTATTCGTCCCCATGATATTCGGGACGTTGCTGTTTCTGGCGTTTTACGGGATTTCCGGGCAGATTTTAAAAGCCCTGTTTATCGGGACGATCATGTCCGCGACATCCGTTAGTATCACAGTGGCGGCTTTGAAAGAGCTTGGGCGATTAGATGGGATTGTCGGCACGACGATCACCAGCGCGGCCATTATTGATGATGTCATTGGCATGATTGTATTGACGTTTTTGCTTGGCATGACGGGCGGAAGCGATGAAAACAGCGCGGTTGTGATTGGCAAATCGGTTTTGTTTTTCGTGCTGGCCGTCGGGACGGGCTTTTTAGTTTATAAAATTTTCTCGTGGCTGGACAAACGCCATACGCATACCAGACGGATTCCCATTGTCAGTTTATGCTATTGTTTTTTAATGGCATACGTCGCGGAAACCGGATTCGGCATCGCGGATATTACAGGCGCGTATGTCGCCGGGGTGGTGTTATGCAATCTCAGCGACGCGGAATATATCGAACGGCGCGTGGATATTAGCTCTTATATGGTATTCGCGCCGCTGTTTTTCACGGGAATCGGACTGAAAACCAGTTTCGCCGCTATGGACGCGAAATTATTAATATTTAGTGTCTGCTTTGTCATTACCGCGCTTGTCGGGAAAATCATCGGGTGCGGGTCCTGCGCGGGATTGTGTAAATTTAACCGTCATGACGCGTTTAAAATTGGCCTTGGCATGATGACGCGCGGCGAAGTGGCGTTAATCACGGCGCAAAAGGGTCTTGCCGCTGGTTTGTTGACATCCGAATTTTTCACGCCCGTGATTTTGTTGATTTTAACCAGTTCGATTATCACGCCGATTTTATTAAAACAGGAATATACGAAATATCCGACGGATTGAAAGTAATAAAATAATAATATTATTATTTACGGCTGAAATCGCGCGATGACTTCCCGCGCCTGTCCGCAGGTCAGACGGCCTTCCGGACAGGCGCCGGTTGTATAACACGCGGGGCCGTATAAATGAAATAAATCCGGGAAATTTCGCCGCAATAAATCCAGCGCGCGCACGGCGATATGACGAATTTCCCATTGGGCGCGCTGACAGGTTCTTAATCGAATAAAAACCTCCAATTCCCGCGCGTTCATTGTCGTCATGACATTGACGAGATTTCCGCTCAGGGCGAAATACGCGCGATAATGTTCAAATTCCGGGATTTCAAACGCCCGCGCGCGGATGTTCGCGGCGTTTTCAATGGATGTCTGATAAATTTTCGCCGCGTCCGGATTGGATTGAACGCTTTCCGGCAGAATAAAACGATCCAATGAGACAGACGGAATCGGCGGTATGACGGGAGACTGCATCCGATGGCGTACCAGATGGGTAACGCCGGAGAGCGTGATGTCTTGGATTCGGAACGTATAAGCAAGCTGTTCCAGTTCGCGCGCGCGGCTGTATTGTGATGTCGATTGCAATTGCGATTTGATAAATTCCCGCCAATCCGGATCGGAAATTTTATCATGTTCGCCGGGGTTCGCGGTTTCGCTGGGACGCGCGGTTTTATTGATCGCGCCGGGGTTCGCGATTTGATAAGCGGCTTTTAAAATTTGGTCCGGATTGGCGGGGGATTGCAAGACAGACACAAGACCAGCTTCCTGTTCCGTGAGAAATACGGGATAATTACAATGATATTGTATGGATTTGGTTTCAGCGTTCTCCCGCGCCGGATTTTCGTCAAATAAGCGCGGGAATTTTCGCGCTTGTAAGAACGGGAACAGGCTGTTTAATTGCGTTTCCAGTTGATCGGCGATGGCCTGTAATTCCGGCGGGTTGTGATATTTCCCGTGGCGGGCCGCCTGTATGATATGAATCAATTCGCGGGCGTTTAACGTGCAATAGAAATTACTGTGGAACGCGTAAGGCAATAAAAATCTCGCGTCCTCTTTGGGGATATTGAGATTTAATAAAGCGTGATAGGCGTCAAACAGCGGGTTCATGTAAGATTGATAGAGATTCCGCGCGTCTTTGGATAAATCAGCCGGGATATAATAACCCTGTTGGGAGTAATCGACATAGCGGCGGGATTTGACGGTATAAGACGCGAGACGATGTTCAATGAAAAATTCCTCAATGAAAACAGAGACATTGCGCAAAGCGATTGTAAATGTCATATGTTCTATCACGGAAGCGTGTCCGGACGCGAGAACTTTGCGGATTAAATTTTGATTTTTCTCCCGGTCGGACGCGTTTTGGAAAATCTCAAGGGCGTCGCCCCGCGTGGTGGAAATCCGCGCGGCGCTGGCGCAGACCGTCTCGCCGTATAAATTATAGCTGATAATCTGGGCGTTCGCGTGGGAATCGGCTTTGAAATCCGTCGCCATAAGACAGCCTCCATATTTTAAAATTTAGATTGAGATTAAAATTAAAATTAAATTTGACGAAATCAGGGATAATAATTACGTTCCCCCTTCCCTGAAAAGGGGAGGGGGACAGGGGATAAAGTTTTTATAAATAAAATTTGGAATCGCGCCGCGTTTATTTAATCTTGCCGATAGGTTTTCAGGAAATCGCCCATATCCCGCATAGCTTGCGCCATTTCCTCCGGTTCGGGGAGCATGACGATCCGGAAGTGATCCGGCGTCTGATAATCAAAGCCGGAGCCGGGGACGATGAAAATATGCTTTTCGTGCAGTAAATCAAACGCGAATTTCTTGTCGTCTGAGATATTGAATTTCTTGTGATCCAGCTTGGGGAACGCGTAGAACGCGGCGTGATTCTTGACGCAGGTCAGGCCGTCGATTTTAGCGATTTCACGGAATGTCGCTTCGCGCTGTTCGTAAATCCGACCGCCGGGGATCATCATAGCCTGTGTGCTGGCGTCATCTTCCAACGCCGCCGGAATGACAAGCTGTGTCAGCGCGTTGGAACAGAGACGCATGGCCGCCATCTGGAAAATGCCCTCCACATAATCATCGGCCTTGCCGCGATACCCGCTGATACACATCCAGCCGCACCGGAAGCCGCATATAATATGCGATTTGGACAGGCCGTTTGTGGTGATCACGGTCAGATCCGGCGCGAGGGACGCGGTGGAAATATGCTCCACGCCGTCCATTAAAAGCCGATCATAGATTTCATCGGAGAATATAATCAAATGATTCTCGCGGGCAATTTGAATCATGTCAATCAAAATATCTTTCGGATAAACCGCGCCTGTCGGATTATTGGGATTGATAATCACCAGCGCGCGGGTTTTCGGCGTAATTTTACGGCGTATATCGTCAATATCCGGATACCAGAAATTGGACTCGTCGCAGGTATAATAAACCGGTTTGCCCCCGGCGATGTAAGTGGAATTGGACCAGAGCGAATAACTGGGGGACGGCATCAAAATCTCGTCGCCCTTGTTGCACAGGCATAATAAACACATGAGTACCAGTTCGCTGACGCCGTTGCCGATATAAATATCGTCGATGTTAATATCCTGAATGCCCTTGCCTTTATGATAATTCACAATCGCCTCACGGGCGGCGGGCATACCGCGCAGATCGCAATAGGCGACGGCCTTGTCCGCGTTGGACAGCAGCGCCTCCCGCACACTGTCCGGCATGGTAAATCCGAACGTGGCGGGATTACCTGTATTCAGGCGCAGGACTTTGATTCCCTCTTTGCCCATGCGCAGACTCTCCAGATACAGCGGACCCCGGATGTCAGAGTGGACAGGCATTAAATTTTCCGAACGGGTGACAGTCATTTTCACGCACGCCCCTTATGAAATAAAAATTAAATTTAAAATTTTATTTTGATCAAAATCGTCAATTTAATTTTATATTTTAATTTTTTAATTTAATTATAAACTTTATATTCAAATTATTTTGATAAATAAAACAAACAAACAGAAACCCCGCGAAAGCCGTGCGGACCTCGTTATAACCTGCACTATTCAAAGAACAGGTGGGTTGCCTCCGGTGTGCTTTATCGCTTCCAACTTCCGGCTCAGCCTTCCGCCGCGCCGGGAGGCCTGCGAACCGCCAACCGAGTTCAGCGTCCCGTATAACGAAATGTGGGTTAAAAAAAGATCCGTCACGCACCCCGCAGGGTTTGCCGGTTATGATAAATTTTTCACGCGGTTTTCAATCATTCGGACAGTTATCATCCGGCCAGCCGGTCAATCCTCGGCGAACAGTTGTTCCATGAAAAGATCATAAACCGCTTCGAGTTCCTCTTCCGTGTCGGGGGTGGATAATAAATCTTCCCCGTTTTCATGAACGGTTTTTAAGATAATCAGACCGGCGTCCGGGTCGTCGGGTTCGCCCTCGACTTCGGCGGGGAAAAAAGCCTGATAGATTTCGCCGTTATATTCCAGCGTGTCAATATATTCTAAAATAACTTCTTTTCCGTCCTCGTCTGTCATGGATATGAAAACCGCGCCGGATTCTTCCTCCATGCCGGAATCACTTCCTCTTAAAGATATTACGCGTCATCCGCCGCGATATATCGCGCGGAACGGATGATTTTGATTCATGCCCGCGCGGGTCACGCGTATCTCTCGCGGTTTTTGTTATTTTAACACGGATGTTTTCAAAATGCAAGGGGAATTTGTATAATTTATGATAAAAATTATAAAAATTTATAAAATCCGGCGTTCTGATTTTTGAGCGGGGCAAAATGACAAAAATAGCCATATTTTTTTCCGATTTTTTCAAAAAAGGGGTGGAAATATGAAAAAATATATGCTATAATATAAACAGCTTTACGGCGGGGCGGTTATTTCGCCTTGCCGGGCGGCCCCGGCGAGGGAGCGCGGGGGAATATGATTTAAAAGACAGGAGGATTTGTCGGAAGGGAGAGAATATTTTGTCTCAAAAACAGGAAGAGAGACACGCCGGATTTCATGAGGAGGAACTTCGGCGGACATGGGCGGAAATTGATCTGGACGCGCTGGCGCATAATTATTATCAGGCAAGGCGGCGCGTCGGTCCGCACACGCGTTATCTGGGAGTAGTGAAAGCCGACGCCTACGGACATGGCGCGGTACAGGTATCCCGCAAACTGGCGGCGTTGGGCTGTGATTATCTGGCGGTATCCAGTCTGGACGAGGCGCGGGAACTGCGGCACGGCGGAATTGAGACGCCGATTTTAATCTTAGGCCATACGCCGCCGGAAATGGTCCCGGAATTAATTCGATTTCAAATCACACAGGCGGTCTCGGCTTTGGCGAAAGCGGAAGCCTACAGCGCCGCCGCCGTTTCCCACGGAGGCATCCTAAAAGTACATATCAAAGTTGATACGGGGATGTCACGGCTGGGATTTCTGGTTCGAGACGGTCATTTCCGTGACGGAGTTCAGGCCATCGCGAAGGCCTGTCAGCTGCCCGGATTGTATCCGGAAGGCATTTTTACCCATTTCGCCGCGTCTGATTCCGATGACGCGGACAGCGTTGATTATACGCGCGAGCAGTTTGATTTGTTTCAATCCGTATATAGCGCGCTGGCGGAGCGGGATGTGAAATTTCAAATCCGGCACTGCGCCAACTCCGGCGCGCTGGTTCGTTATCCTGAGACGTATCTTGACATGGTTCGCCCGGGCATTTTGTTATACGGCGCGGGCGACGACGCCGAAAAACTCAATACGCGTCCCGTTATGACGTTAAAATCCTGCGTCTCCACGATTAAAATTTACGATCCGGAAACCAGTATCAGCTATGGCCGGACGTATACGACAAAATCCAAACAGCGCGTGGGCGTCCTGCCCATCGGCTACGCGGACGGACTGTTCCGGGGCCTGTCCAATAAACTCAACGTAATTACAAAATCCGGCCCCGCGCGGATTCTGGGCAGAATCTGCATGGATATGACGATGATTGATTTAAGCAATCTGCCGGATGTCCATGTGGGCGACGCCGTGGAAATCTTCGGGCCGGAACA
>CAJOQY010000011.1 GCA_905236835.1 uncultured Oscillibacter sp.
ATCAGACTGTAACGAATATCATGTATTTACTCGAAAAGTACGCCGTTTCCAAGACTTTTGAGATTGAGGAGGAATGAAAATGTTCAAGTTGGAAATCAAGACCGGCGGCGCGGCGTTCCGGGATGATTCCCGGACTGACCGTAATGGCAATGCGATTCTGGACCCGGAGGGGACGGAAATACGCCGCATTCTGAAGGATGTGGCCCGGAAACTGGAAGCCGGTTACGACAGCGGCAGTGTTATGGACTTGAATGGTAATAAAGTCGGAATCTGGAAATATGAGTAAGGAGGAAAACGAAATGGAGCGTTATAAAACGATCCGGGAGGCGGCTCAGGCGTGGATGAACAGATTTGATCGCGTCCCTCTCGGGATTCTGAAAAAACTGTTTCAGGCGGGCAGCGAAGATTTGCGCGAGATTACCCCGCCGAGTGTGAATGACCGGGTATATGTCTATTGGATTTTCGGGCGTAAGCGCGATTGCAACGAAGGCAAAATCATAAAGCGCAAAGAAAGCGGCGCAGATGACGCGATTCTCTATGTCGTTCGTTTAGACAACGGCGAAAAAGTGACAATCAAAGGAGAAGATTTTGAAGTAATCCGCGATAGCGTGTTTCCGATGTGGGGAATGCTGTGGGCGTTCAGCGAGCAAATTGACAACGATTGGATAGAGTCGTTAGGAGGCCTTCAGGCGATGGCGGACTGCGGATTCCGGATTTACGAACAGGAAGATTACCAGTACATTTTCGGTATCGACGGAGCTGGATATGATTTTTATGAAGAACACTGGATTCCGTTATACAAAGCGCGTGGGCTGAAATGGCATGAATTTGAGGAGGATGTAAAATGAAAAAGATCGTCAATCCCTGCACCTGTAAAGTAGGAAAAATCAACGCGAACGCTTTTGTCAAGATCGAGTACGAGAATAAGCGTCTATCGTTGAGCGGCGTGGTCGGACCGCTGTCAAGCGGTAACTGTCGCGGAAGCGCCGGACAGTGTGTGGATGAGATTCGAGCCGGAACCCCGACCAAAGGTTGGACCCGCGAAACGCTGGATCGGTTCTGTGACATCTGGGAACGGTGGCATTTGAACGATATGCGTCCGGAATGCGAACATCAGCGGGAACTGGGCTGGCCGGATATGGCGAAAGAACAGATCACTCTCTATCACTATCGCCTGAAATTCGAGGCGTTAAAAACGCAAAAGGACGCGGAATCAGCCGCTCTCAGCGCGCTTCGGAAAGGTGAGATGTTTAATCCGACGCCGGAACAGGCCGCTTACGCGGCTCTGCCCTACTGTTTGGATGTCTATGAATCGCTGGAAGGGACAGACGCCGCCGGATATTACGAACCCAAAAAGCCGCTTCATCCGGGAGACAGTGGATTTACGGAATTAAAATATCGCTGCTGGGTACGCGTCGAGGAATCGGAACTCGGACTCTTGTGCAAGCCCTGTCCCGTGTGTGGATATAAATACGGAAGCGCGTGGATGCGCGAGGAAGTCCCGCAAGATATTTTGGACTGGCTGTTCAATCTGCCGGATACGGAGCGTCGGCCCGCGTGGGTATGAAAATGATTGATTGACGCCGGATTTTCAATCACAAAAGGAGGGATAAAATGAACGGTTCGATTCTCAGAGGCGAGATTTATTACATTGAAGGCGGTCACGCGGTCGGCAGTGAGCAATACGCCGACAGACCCGGAATCATTGTCAGTAATGACGTAAACAACCGATTCAGCAAGACATTTGAAGTTGTTTTTCTGACTACAAAAGAGAAGAAACCGTTACCGACTCATGCGCGAATTGAAAGCTCGAAATATCCGTCTATCGCGTTGTGCGAGCAAATCATGACAGTTTCAATTGAGCGAATTGGACGTTGCATGGGTAGATTGACAGCTGAGGAACAGAAAGCCGTTGATCAGGCTATGATGGTCAGCATTGCGCTCTGTCCTGTCACGAGACTGATAAATCCGCGCTATTTGTTGCCGGATACCGCAATTCGCGGGGAAGGAGAAGGAATTCATGAATAAAGTGATTTTATCTGGCCGTCTGGTAAAAGACCCGGAAATGAGATACGCGCAAGGCGGCGGAACCGCGATAGCCAGATACACGCTCGCGGTTGACCGTAGATTCAAACGGGAAGGCGGTCAAAGCGCGGATTTTATCTCGTGCGTGGCATTCGGAAAGAGCGCGGAGTTTGTTTTAAATTATCTGCGCAAAGGCGTGAAAATTATTCTGACCGGTCGCCTTCAGACCGGAAGTTATATGAAAGACGACGGGACAAAGGTCTATACCACGGATGTCGTCGCGGAAGATCATGAATTTGCTGAAAGCAAAGCGGCATCGGAGCGTTACGGTCAAGAATCCGAACGGCATTCCGAAAGTCCGTCTCCCGGATATGGAGACGCTTCAAGCGACGCGTCAGAGCAGTTCGGGAATTTTGAAGAGCTTGATGACGAAGACGGAGATCTGCCGTTCTGATTCAGGCGTTTATAACCGCCGTATTTCAAGAAAAATCGCTTCTGAAAATTGAAGAATTATTTTGATTGAAATACGGCGATTTTTGAATATTTTAAAGATTTTTCGCAACGCCAAAAAACGCAAAAACGCGTTTTAAACTCAGGCAATATCCCATACCCCTGTCAGACAAACGCGTTTATAAGGCTTCTCAGGCGAAAATACAGGCGATATTTTAATAGTAAGCCAAAATGCCGATTTACGCGCCTTTATAAAGCGTGAAATCAGAAAATCGCCAAGATTGTATGGAGGAAAACGATATGACATTCAAAACGTATAAAGAACGGGCGGAAGAAATGGGCCTGACGTATCGAAAAGATGAGATTATGGATATGCCGGACGAAGAACGCAGGGCCGGATATTTGAAGTTTAATATTCCGAATCCGAATACGCCGGATGCTCTTAACGGCGAGGGCGTGTGGGGCTGGGCGAATCCGGAGAACAAAGCGAAATATGATGATGACCAATACAAAGGTAAGCTGACGGTTGTCTTGTGCAATGATCCGGCATATTACGGCGGCATTCTGTTTGAAGGCGTGGAAGTGGTCATTCAGTGTAACGGAGATCAGCGTCCCATTTTGGATCCGGACTGGGCAAGGGAAAAGCTGATTGGCAGCGGGCTGTATCAGTTTGATAACTCGAATGAGCCGGAAGATAAACTGAAAAGCGTATGCGCGCTGGCTTTGGAAACGTATGGCGCGGAATCGCAGACTCTGATGGTATTCGAGGAAATGTCGGAGTTACAAAAGGAACTGTGCAAACAGGCCAGAGGGATAGGCGATCGTATGGCTATCGTTGAGGAAATCGCGGATGTAGAGATTATGTTGGAACAGATGAAGATTCTTTATAATTGCGCTGGAATGGTGGAGAAATTCAAGATTGAAAAGTTAGAGCGGTTGAAACGTATCGTATTGGCCAAAATCGCGATTCGGAACACGGCGGGGGAGGAGAGCGCGGAATGAAAATCAAGAAAGTCCGCCTTGAACCGGAAGCTATGCGGAAGATTCGCACGGGCGAAAAGACGCAGATACGGAATGTGATGGAGCCTCAACCGGGAATGGATGAAATACTGCCGTTTTGCGTGTTCCCTGAATCGAAAGCGGAAGACAACGCGCCCTGCCATCCGGGGGATATTCTGTGCTTGCGGGAAAATGATCCGACGTATGACGGTTACGGCGTATGCGTCTATGTAAAAAGTGTACGGGCGGAACGGTTACATGATATTTCCGCGCCGGATATACGAGCCGAGGGAATCAATGCCCCGCAATATGACGAGTGGGGTTGCGGGATGTCGGAAGAGGTCATGAATCAATTCGCGTTTGAAAAAGCGTGGGACGAGCTGGCCGAAAGCAAAAATCTGAATCAATATCGCTGGGAAAATAATCCGTGGGTATGGGCTATCGAGTTTGAACGGATGAACGGAAAGAAGGCGGCGCAATGAACCGGACAAAGATAGACTGGGCGGATTATTCATGGAATCCCGTAACAGGATGCCGTCACAACTGCGAATATTGCTACGCTCGCCGCATTGCGGATCGTTTCGGTGGCATAGACGGTTACGGATGTGTGGAAGATATGAAACGCGTTGAAACGGAAGGGATATATGATCTCACGAAACCCGCGTATGTCAGACGCGGCGAAGATGGGCGGCAAGTTATTGTCGCTCCGTTCCCGTTCAAGTTTGAACCCGCTATTCTGCGATACCGTTTGAATGAGCCTCGACGCGTGAAAAAACCGAGTACGATTTTCGTGTGCAGTATGGCTGATTTATTCGGGGAATGGGTTCCCGATGAATGGATCAATTCGGTATTCAATGCCTGTGAATCGGCTTTCTGGCACAAATATTTATTTCTGACAAAAAATCCGGCGCGGTATGCGCGGCTGAATTTGCCGCACGGGGAAAATTTCTGGTTTGGCGCGTCGGCGACGGATCACAAGTCTTACGAGTACGCGATTGAAAATTTATCCGCCGTCCAGAACAGTTTCATTTCCGCCGAGCCGCTTTTAGGGCGTCTTGATTTGTGG
>CAJOQY010000012.1 GCA_905236835.1 uncultured Oscillibacter sp.
TATTGTTCAGCGTATGGCAGAGCTGGATTTTGCCGTTTTCGTCCCGGTATCGAATACGAAGGCGGCGGGCCTGCGCGTCGCCGAGATTGGAACAGGAGCAGACCTCAAAATATTTTTTCTGTCTGGGAGACCATGCCTCTATATCGCAGGATTTGACTTTTAAGTCAGCTAAGTCGCCGGAACAGCATTCCAATTGACGCACGGGGATTTCAAGAGACTGAAATAATTCCACGGAATAACGCCAGAGTTTTTCATACCAGTCTTTCGATTCCTCCGGTTTGCAGACTACGATCATTTCCTGTTTTTCAAACTGGTGGATGCGATACACGCCGCGTTCTTCTATACCATGCGCGCCTTTTTCTTTCCGGAAACACGGTGAATAAGATGTCATAGTCTGGGGCAGTTGATTCTCCGGCAAAATCTGATCAATATACCGCCCAATCATGGAATGCTCGGAAGTGCCGATTAAATATAAATCCTCGCCTTCGATTTTATACATCATGCCGTCCATATCCGTCTGGCTCATGACGCCCTCGACAACCGCGCCATGAATCATAAACGGCGGTATGCAGTATATAAATCCCTTGCCGATCATAAAATCTCTGGCGTAGGCCAAAACAGCCTCATGCAGTCTGGCAATATCGCCTAATAAATAATAAAATCCGTTGCCGGATACGCGTCCGGCGGCGTCGAGATCAATCCCGTTGAAGCTGGCCATAATCTCCGTGTGATACGGGATTTCAAAATCCGGGACTTTCGCCTCCCCGAATCGCTCAACTTCCACATTTTCCGAGTCATCTTTGCCAATCGGTACGCTGGGATCAATAATCTGCGGGATATTTAATAATATTTTCCGTAATTCCGCGTCCAGATGATTTTCCAGCGTCTCTAATTCTTTTAATCTATCAGCCTGTTCCGTGACCCGCTTTTTCATTTTCTCGGCCTCTTCTTTTTTGGACGGGTCTTTTTTCGCCTGTCCCATCAGCATACCAATTTGTTTGCTCAGCCGATTGCGGTCCGAACGCAATTGATCCGCCTCTGAAATCGCGTCGCGGCGGCGGGCGTCGAGATCAATCGCCTGATCCACCAGCGGCAGTTTAAAATCCTGAAATTTTTTCTTAATATTCTCCCGCACTTCGTCCGGACGCTCGCGGATAAATTTTATATCAAGCATATTCGCACCTCAAGAAATTTAATATTTAATATTTATTATTTATATTATAATTTATTATATATTTTACCCTGTTTCGCCGTCGCTGATTTCCCATGACGCTTCCTCGGTTTCATCCTGTCCGGCTTCGCCGTATGATTCCTCTCCCGATATTGTTTCCGGAATCTCTTCCGTTTCCGGGATCCATTCCTCATTCATGACGCCGACTGTCTGCGGGGGCAGTCCCTCGGCGATACGGGCGGAAATCGCCTCTTTGATTTGATAATATCTATCAACGGGCGACGCGACCCCGGCGGCCAGTCCCGCGCTTCCGATTGTCTCTCCGGGCAGACTGATTTCCAGTCCCCGGCTCTCCAATTCCTGAATCAGCGCCTGACAGGATTGATAATGCTCCATCTGAAATTCCATCATGATTAAATATAAATACTGCAGCGCCTCTGACCGATTTCGATCCTCCTGCGTTTGAGAAACAATCGCGGTTAAATTTCTCTGGGCTTCTTTCAATTGATCTTCCGATTCCTGTCTTGCCTGCTGTAATTCGATAATACGCTTCTGGAAATCTTGCGCCTCCCGCATATCTGACAGATCATTTTTTAATTGCCCTAAAACTTCCTGATTGCTGCGCTGGTGCATGAGTGACGACAGACCCATTAAAAATAAAGCCGCGCTGAATAATAATAAAATATAAACCATAACCGGCTTGCCGCCTGTTGACGATTCCGGTTTTGATTTTTTTTCGGGCGGCGGCATTTCCCGGCGTCCTCTGCGTTTTGATTTTGCGGGGTTGGCCGACGTTGTCGCGCTTTCCGCTGCCCGCGATTCCCGCGGCGTCTCTGCGTTCGCTTCCGGTTCTTGTGAATCTTTTTTAATCATCTCCGGATCAGATTCCGTTTCCATTGACTGTTTCGCCCGTGACGCGTCTCGCGATTCTTCCGAATTCGCTTCCGTTTCTTGTGACATTTCCGGCGTTTGTGATTTTTGCTGTGACGTGTCTCGCGATTCTTCCGGCGTTTCCGTATTTGTCTCTGACGCTTGCGGCTGTTCCGACGCTTCCAAATTCGCTTCCGTCTCTCGCGTTTCTTCCGGATTTATCTCCGGCGTTGACTTTTGCGTTTCCCGTGATTCTTCCGACGTTTCCGAATGGCTCTCCAGATCTTTTTCCGCTGGCGTCCCGGAAATATCCGCTGTCGTCAAAGCGTCTTTTTTGCTTTCCTCGTTCATTCCTTCCTTCCCGTTCCTTTCATTCCGGAACTCCTTCCCGAATATTAATTATCCCGCATCCGCATTTGCTCCGTATCATGTCCGCGGCTTGTGTTTAACAATAACAAAGCGTCTAATAATTCGTTCAAGTCTTCCAGCCCGTAATAATCCAGTTCAATCCGGCCCTTTTTCCGCCCCTCGATAATCCGGACGCCGCGCCCCAGCCGTTCGGATAGTTTTTTCTGCGCCTCAATCGTATAATCAATCGTGTAATCAATCCCGCCGGGGTCGCGTATAAAATCCTGTACCGGGCGGCCCTTTTGATTTTCCTGATTGCGCTTTTGCTCTGACATCAACTGTTTCGCCAATCGTTCCGTCTGACGGACGGACAGACCGTCCCTCAAAATCGCGTCGGCGGCGCGCCGTTGTAATTCCTCCGGAAGCGGGACGAGCGTCCGGGCGTGTCCGGCGCTGATTTTGCCCTCGCCCACGAGTGTCCGTACCGGTTCGCACAAATCTAACAATCTCAAACAGTTGGCGACGGCGCTTCTGGATTTGCCCACACGCGCGGCGGCTTCCTCCTGCGTCATATGATAAGTGTCCATCAAAGCGCGATACCCGGCGGCTTCTTCCATGGGATTCAGATCCTCGCGCTGGAGATTCTCAACCATGGCGATTTCAGCGGCGGTCCGGTCGTCCACGTCCATGATGACGACGGGGACGGTTTCAAGATTGGCGATCCGGGCGGCGCGCCAGCGGCGTTCCCCGGCGATGATCTGATAATATCCGGATGGCATTTTCCGCACGGCCAGCGGCTGGATCAACCCGTGTTGACGGATAGATTCGGCCAGTTCCTCGAGGGCATCCGGATCGAAATTTTTCCGGGGCTGATTGACGTTGTTTTCGATCTCCGTCAAGGGCAGATAAGAAACGCCGGGGGACTGTCCGTCGGGGTCATTTCCGCCGTCGACATGAAATCCAGAAGAATCGGAATTATTAAACAAAGCGGTCTCGCCCAATAGCGCTCCGAGACCGCGCCCGAGTCCAAGACCAGAAGGTTTTTTGGCCATACTCTCCGGAACGCTCCTTTCATCTTTACGGCCCGCGTTATATTGCCGGGCTGTCAGCATTGTTTCATGTGAAACAAATTTTAAATTCGATTTGACATTCGTTTTTGAATCCAACTTGATCCGCGTCTGAAATCCAATTCGGCTTGCTCCGCGTTTGATGTTCGATCCGGCTTTGCGCCCGAATTTATATCTATGTTATATCCGCTCCGGCCTTTTTCAAAAATTCGTTTGCCAGTTCCGTATACGCTATCGCTCCCCGGCACGTCCGGTCATAATTCGTAATCGGTTTGCCGTGGCTCGGCGCTTCCGAAAGCCGTACATTTCGCGGAATCACTGCCGCGTATACTTTGCCCGGGAAATAGCGTTTTACTTCGTCCGCCACCTGCATCGCCAGATTGGTCCGCCCGTCATACATCGTTAATAATACGCCTTCCAGTTCCAGCTTGGGATTCAAAGCCCGCCGCACTAATCTCACGGTATTCATCAAATCAGACAGGCCTTCCAGCGCGAAATATTCCGCCTGCACCGGAACCAATATGCTGTCAGCCGCGCATAACGCGTTTAACGTCAGCAACTCCAGTGACGGCGGACAGTCGATGAAAATATAATCATACCGCGCGGCCAATTCCGACAAGGCGTTTTTCAGCATCAGTTCCCGATGTTCCATGCCGATCAACTCAATTCCCGCGCCGGCCAGCGCGCCGCTTGACGGTAATACATCCCCAAACTCCGTGTGAATAAGCGCGTCCGCCGCTGTGACGCTTCCTGTTATGACTTCGTAAATCCCCTGTGAGATCGTTTTGTCGATTCCCATTCCGGATGTCGAGTTCGCCTGCGGATCAAAATCACATAATAAAATCCGCTGTCCGGCTTCCGTCAGAGCCGCCGTCAGATTGACGCAGGTCGTCGTTTTTCCGACGCCGCCTTTTTGATTCACAATCGCTATCGTCTTCGCCAAGGTCCTTCCCCCGCTTTCCATGCCACAGGATTTCACGGGATATTATATCAATCACGACGCCGACGCGCAAGAGTTATTTTGCGCGTATTCCGCGCGCGTATCAAAATACTCCCGATATAAATATTAAAAACACTCCCGCGTTTCATGGCTTTCCATGAAGCTCGGGAGCCTGTTCGGAGAAATGGGGAAATTATATATAATTTATACCGGCCCCAGTAAATATCCAGTAAACGGAGGGATTTTTAAGATCAACGCGCCGTTTTCCGCGCGAAAGACTTCTCCCGTCAGCAAGTCCCGGGAGTCGCCTGTTGAGGTCTGTAACACGATTTCGCGCGCATCCGGTCCGGCGTTCATGACCAGCGCGGTATATTCGGCGTTTTTCCATCGGGAAAAAGCTAAAATCGGTCCTGACGTATACAACCAGCGCAGATCTCCGCGCTGTAA
>CAJOQY010000013.1 GCA_905236835.1 uncultured Oscillibacter sp.
GGCTGCTGGGTATCTTGGCCGTTTTGGTTGCTCTGCTGTTAAGCGTCCGGGTTGGCGTACTGGCAATCTTTCGGGGACGGGAGATTCTTGTATACGCCCGGATTGGCATATTAAAAATTCAGGTCTGGCCCCGGCCCGTAAAAATTGAAACGCCGGAACAGATCGAACGCCGGAAAAAGCGCGAGGCGAAACGGGCGGAAAAAAAGAAACGGAAAGAGAAAAAGAATCAAAAGCGGAAAAAAGCGAAATCAGAAGAACAGGCGGAAAAAAAGTCAGGGACACCGCCTTTGCGTGTGATTTTCAACGCCGCGAAATCCCTGCCCGGATCGTTATTAAAAGCGCTCGCGCATACGGCGCGGGGGATTAAAATATATCCATGTGATTTGCGGGTAACATTCGGCGGGCGGGATGATCCGGCGGGCGCGGCGCAATCGCGCGGGAACGCGCTGGCGGCTGTGTGGACCGTCATGCCGATTTTGGAACGCTGGTTAAAAATCCCGGAGCCGGATATTACAATATCAGCGGATTTCGACGCGCCGGAGACGCGGATTAACGGTGAAATCGGCGCGGGATTCAGAATCGGACGGCTTTTATACGCGCTGATTCCCGTAATCATAATTTTATTAAAATTATTATTTCAATTATTATCCGGAAGCGATAATCAGAAAGGGTGATGGAAATCATGTCGGATGAGAAAAAAGCGGACGCGGGAAAAAATAAAAATAATCTGGATACGCTGATGCGTTCCATGCTGGACCGGGTGCGGGAAATGGCGGATGTCAACACGATTGTGGGGCAGCCGATTGAGACGGCGGACGGCGTGACGCTGATTCCCGTGTCAAAATTAAATTTCGGCCTGACCAGCGGCGGCGGCAGTTATGGCAAAACGGCGAAAGACGGATTCGCGGGCGGCGGCGCGGCCAGCGTGAAAATTGAGCCGGTGGCGTTTTTAATCGTCCGGGACGGCATGACGCGTCTTTTGCCGGTGGCGGCGGCTCCCGTCAGCACGGTGGATCGTATTGTGGACATGGCGCCGGATTTGATTACAAAAGCGGAAAATTTTCTCATGGATAAAAAGCGGGAAAAGACGGAAGAAAACCGGGAAGAATAAAAAATTATAAAATTCACAAAATTCATAAAAAAATACAAAATCAGAATCAGAGAAAAATAATTTGATATAAAAATCCGACGGATAAACGGATAAAAAATTAAGAAATCAGGAAATAAATCAAGAAATATGATAAATATAAAATATTTTTAAATATTGAAAGAAATATATAAACGGAAAAGGAGCATGGAAAAGTGAAAAAGCGGTTTGCCCTGTGTCTGGCGATGTTTTTAATGTTCAACTGTGTGACGATGCCGAAAAGCGCGGCGGTAAGCGTTTCGGCGTCGAGCGCGATTTTGATTGACGCCTCCAGCGGCGAGGTTCTGTATGAGAAAAACGCCGATCAGAAAATGCTGATTGCCAGTATCACAAAAATTATGACGGGACTGGTCGCCCTGTGGTACGGCGAATTGTCGGATACTGTCACGGTCAGCAAGCGCGCGGCAAGTACGATTGGATCATCCATGTATTTGAAAGCGGGCGAGAAATTAACGCTGGAGGCGTTGTTATACGGCCTTTTGCTTTCGTCCGGCAATGACGCCGGAGTCGCTATCGCGGAACACGTCGGCGGCGGCAATGAGGCGGTATTCATACAGCGCATGAACGAGACGGCGCGGGCTTTGGGCATGACCAATTCATCTTTCGCCAATCCCCACGGCTTGGACGATAAAAATCATTATTCGACGGCGCGCGATATGGCCAAACTTGCCAGCGTCGCCATGCAGCATCCCGTGTTCCGGCGCATTGTGTCCACAAAGACAATTACAGTCTACGGGCGGACGCTGACGAATCATAATAAATTATTAGGCGTATTAGACGGCTGTGTGGGCGTGAAAAACGGCTATACAAAAGCGGCGGGGCGGACGCTTGTGACGTGCGTGGAACGCAACGGGCGGAGATTAATCGCCGTGACGCTGAAAGACGGCAATGATTATAATGACCACAAGGCTTTATATGAATACGGATTTTCACTCTCTCCGGCAAGCTGTATCTGCGCGGGCGGGGCTTATCTGGGAGAAGTCCCCGTATCCGGCGCGGCGAAAGAATATTTCCCCCTGATGGCGGGCGGCGAATTATATTATCATGTATCGGAATATGATCCGGTCGCTATGCGGATTGAGTTATACGGCGAATTATCCGCGCCAATCGCGGCGGGGACGCCGGTCGGCGTCGCGGTTTACAGTTTATACGGCACGGAAATTGGCCGCGTTCCGGCTTTGATGGGCGAGGAAGTCACAGAGGAAATCTACGGTCCGGAGGACGTGGCGATCTGGAATTTATACGGTCCGGAGGAAATTCCGTCCGGCGTGGCGTGGTAATCTAAAATTGATACGCGGGAACGCGGGACGGTGGTAATTTGATTATGGAAGAACGGATTCAAAAATTATTCGCGGGCCTGTGTTCCCGCCGGACGGCGGATAGTTATATCTCCGCCGGACGCGTGACCGTCAACGGCGTGACAGCGATTCCCGGGCAGAAAGCCGACCCGGAAAAAGATATAATTTTATTGGACGGCAAAGCGGTTCCGGGACTGGATAAAGATCAAACTCAGGATAAAAGTAAAAATAAAAAAATATATTTAATGCTAAACAAGCCGCGCGGATATGTCACGACGATGTCAGATGAACGCGGGCGGAAAACGGTATGGGATTTGATTCAAAATCGCGGCGCGCGTGTGTATCCGGTCGGGCGGCTGGACATGGACTCCGAAGGATTGCTGTTATTCACGAATGACGGAGACTTGGCGCGTTATTTGACGCATCCCGGATCGGAAATTGAAAAAGTTTATGAAGTCACGCTGTCAAACGCCGGTCCGGATACGGCGGCGCGGCTGGAAAATATCAAAGATTTAGACGGCGAGAAAATTCGTCCGGCGCGTGTAAAATTCTTGCGTCATGAGGAACGGACACGCAAAAATCAGCGCGAAAAAGAGATTTTAAGCGTATTTTCGATTACGATTCACGAGGGGAAAAACCGGCAGATCCGCCGAATGTGCGAACAGTGCGGATGCGGAATTTCCAGACTGCGGCGCGTCCGGGAGCATGGATTGAAATTAGGCGGCTTAAAGCGCGGCGAATGGCGCGATCTGACGCCGGATGAAGTCGCGTTATTAAAAAAATAATATCGCGCCGGGAAAAATTGAGATTACGAAAATAAAACGCGAATTTAACGGGCATTGGGGGAAATTTATGACGAAACGCGTTCTTGTGATTGGCGGCGGAGCGGCGGGCATGATGGCGGCGATTACAGCCGCCGAACAGGGCGCGCGGGTAATATTATTAGAACCCAATGAACGTCTTGGAAAAAAATTAAATATCACGGGAAAGGGCCGGTGTAATTTAACAAATCACACGGATTTAGAGCATATCATGGCGAATATCCCGCGCAACGGGAAATTTTTATACAGCGCGTTGTCAAAATTCGGACCGGATGACACGATGGGATTTTTTGAGAATCTCGGCGTAAGATTAAAAATCGAACGCGGAAACCGGGTGTTTCCGGCATCAGACCGGGCGTTTGATATAAGCGCCGCGCTGGAACGGCGATTGCGTGATCTAAAAGTGTCGATTGTCCGGGATCGGGCCGTATCCGTCATAACGGAGGAGAACGCCGCGACGCGGTCGAAAAACGCGAAGAACGGCGGCGCGGCGCGGCGTGTGGCGGGCGTACAGGGTGAGAGTAAATTTTATCCGGCGGACGCGCTAATATTGGCGACGGGCGGGATTTCCTATCCGGCGACGGGATCAACAGGGGAAGGACATCGTATGGCGCGGGAACTGGGGCATACTGTCACGCCGCTGTCCGGTTCTCTTGCGCCGTTGCGTGAAAAAGGAAATTACTGTACGCGTATGCAAGGATTAAGCCTGAGAAATATTAATTTAATCGTATGGCGTGAGAACGGGAATCAGGATAATAATAAAAATATAAAAAATAAAAAAATATTTGAGGGCTTCGGGGAATTGTTATTCACGCATTTCGGCGTCAGCGGGCCTTTGATATTGACGGCGTCAGCGTATATGGAAAATTTCGAGAAGAATAGATATAAATTAGAAATAGATTTGAAACCGGCTTTGGATGAAGGCGAACTGGATCGGCGTTTGATTTCGGATTTTCAGAAATACGCGAACAGGGATTATTTAAACGCGCTGGATGATTTATTGCCGAAAAAATTAATTCCCGTATTTGTCGAAATCAGCGGAATTGACCCGGAAATCAAGATTCATGATCTGACAAAAATACAGCGGCGGCGGATTTTAAAATTATGCAAATCTTTTGAGATTCAAATCGCCGGTCCGCGTCCCGTGACGGAAGCGGTTGTCACGCGCGGCGGCGTAAGCGTATCGGAAATCAATCCGATGACGATGGAATCCAAATTGATTGAAAATTTATATTTCGCGGGCGAATTGCTCGACGCGGACGCCCGTACAGGCGGATTTAATCTGCAAATCGCGTGGAGTACGGGCCGCGCGGCGGGAATCGCGGCGGCGAAATAGCGGGATTATATATATTATATATTTTTTATAATTTATATTTTATTTTTTATCATAACGGTTATATATCATAAAAACCCGGCGATGATATAA
>CAJOQY010000014.1 GCA_905236835.1 uncultured Oscillibacter sp.
TCGGCGTGGCGCGTCCCGTGAGTATTTTCATCGACACGTTTGGCACGGGCAAAGCCCCGGACGATCAGTTATGCCAAGCCGTCAGTCAGGTATTTGACCTGCGTCCGGCGGCGATTATCCGGGATTTGAATCTGCGCCGCCCGATCTATCGCCCTCTGGCCGCCTACGGCCATATGGGACGCGAGGATTTGCACGTTTATTGGGAACGTAAAAACCGCGTTGAGGAATTAAAAGCCGCCGTCGCCGCGTTGCGTGAGTGAAAAATAATAAAAATTAATTTCTCAAAAATTCCCATGAATTTTTATATTTTATCCGCGCATGATAAGCCCCGGAGGTGATTCCTGTGCCGGATGATGACAAGACGCCCGCGCTCCGGATCGAGCCGGAAAAACGCCTGTGTCCGATCTATGACCCGGTTACGATCCGAAAGTTCCGCGTCGCGAAACCGGAGGAAATGGGATTCCGGGTTCTGGATGATTTCGTCGAGGAACACATCCAATAGAGAGAGAAACTGTCCCGGCGGGCTTCCCGTCGGGACGGCGTTTTTTTGGCGCGCTTTGAATATTTAAATAGATATAAATATAATATAGATATAATTTCCATGATTTTCCAGTTTTTGTAAAAATCCCCTTGCGTTTTGGATTGGAAAGCGTTATAATATTAATTTACAAAATAACCGCGCATATCCGGCGCCGCGCCCCGCGCAAACTATCCGGCATATCGCGGACAGGAGGCGTTTTCTTTATGATTTTGACAATCCGAAGCGAGTCCCTGACTGTGGAAATCGAGGACGCCGGCGCGCAGATGGCGTCTGTACGGGATAACAAAACCGGCGTTCAATATATCTGGCAGGGCGATCCCAATATATGGCCCCGCCGCGCGCCGCTGTTGTTTCCCATTATCGCGCGCCTGAAAGACAATCAATATACGCTCGACGGCAAATCATGGACGATCCCGACGCATGGTTTTTGCCGCTCCGCGCCGTTTGCCGTGTCGGATCAGTCGGAAAATGCCGTGTCGTTCCGGTATTCGGACACGGAAGAAACCCGGAAGTCTTATCCCTTCGCCTTTGCCCTCACGGTCACATATTCGATCAAAGGCCGCGTATTGACCAAACGGCATAAAATCGAAAATAAATCTGAAATTCCCATGTTTTACGAACTCGGCGGGCATGACGGTTTCCGCGCCCCGCTCGCCCCGGGTGAAAATATGTCCGATTACGCGATCCGTATCCCCGGGTTGAATCATATCACGCCTTACGGCATGGACGAAAATAATATGATTACGCCCAAAAACAGATCTTTCGCCCTGCCTAATGGCCGGATTTCCCTCAAACCGTCGGATTATCGCCTTGATACGGTGATTTTAGACAATCTCCCCCAGAGCAAGGCGGTTTTGGTCGACAAACAGGACCGCCCCCGCGTGACGATGGAATTTAAAGACTTTCCGTATTTGGGAATCTGGACCGCCGCCAAAAATTTTGATACGAATTATGTCTGTATTGAGCCGTGGACCACGCTTCCCGACGCGGTTTTCGCCGGACGCGCTTTGTCCGAAAAAACCGGTATCCGGACGCTTCAGCCCGGTAAGAGCGAAATTTTGACTTATACGACGACATTCCAGTGATTTCCCGCCCAGCCGCGTAATTTTTAAAAATTTTATGAAAAATGTCACGGAAAGCCGTGGAAAATCGCGTAAATTTTGGCAAATCGTCCTTGCATTCCCGTAAAAAACGTGTATAATGCTATACAGAGGCATTTAAATATAATATGCCGGGACGCGCGCCCCGGTTCCCGTTATCCCCCGCGACAGCGCGCGAAATCAAAAGAAAATCAAAAAATATCAGGAGGTTCTTGCTTATGGAAACGTATGGTCTTGATGCCCTTGGCATTATTAATCCTCTGGCGGTCTACCGGAATCTGACGCCCGCCCAGTTGACGGAACACGCCCTGCGCCGCGGCGAGGGTACGTTGTCCAATACCGGCGCGCTGGTCGTCAAAACCGGCAAATACACGGGCCGCAGCGCGCAGGATAAATTCATCGTCGATACGCCCGCCGTCCACGATGATATTGCTTGGGGCAGCGTCAACCGTCCGATCTCGAAAGAAATCTATGACGCCATTCTCGCCAAAGTCAAAGCCTATTTACAGCAAAAAGAGATCTATATTTTTGACGGTTTCGCGGGCGCGGACCCGAAATATACGAAGGGATTCCGGATTATTAACGAACTGGCGTCGCAAAATTTGTTTATCCATCAGTTATTGATCCGCCCCACGAAAGAGCAATTGGATGATTTTAAAGCCGATTTCACGATTATCGCCGCCCCCGGCTTCAAATGTATCCCGGAAATTGACAAGACCCGTTCCGAGGCCGTGATTCTGGTCAATTACGAGGAACGCATGGTTGTCATCGCCGGGAGCCAGTACGCGGGCGAAATTAAAAAATCCGTATTCTCCGTGATGAATTACGTCCTGCCGAAAATGGGCGTGTTCCCCATGCACTGCTCGGCCAATATCGGCAAAGCGGGCGACAGCGCGGTATTTTTCGGACTGTCCGGCACGGGCAAAACGACGCTGTCAGCCGATCCCAATCGCAGCCTGATCGGCGACGACGAACACGGCTGGGCCGATGACAGCGTGTTTAATTTCGAGGGCGGCTGTTACGCCAAGTGCATTGATTTAAGCGCCGAGGGCGAACCTGAGATTTATAACGCGATTAAATTCGGCGCGCTTGTCGAAAACGTCGTAATGGATCCCGATACGCGCGAATTTGACTTCCATGACGACACGCTTGCCGTCAATACCCGCGTGGGCTATCCGATTGATTATATCCCCAACGCGGAACTGTCCGGCCGGAGCAAAAACGTCCCCAAGACCGTGATTTTCCTGACCGCCGACGCTTACGGCGTCATGCCCCCGATCAGCAAGTTAAACCGCGAACAGGCGATGTATTATTTCGTCTCCGGCTTCACGTCCAAAGTCGCCGGTACGGAAATCGGCATTGAAGAACCTGTCCCGACATTCTCCACCTGTTTCGGCGCTCCGTTCCTGCCGCTGGACCCGTCCGTGTACGCGAAAATGCTGGCCGAAAAAGTGGAACATTCCGGCGCAAATGTCTATCTGGTCA
>CAJOQY010000015.1 GCA_905236835.1 uncultured Oscillibacter sp.
CCGGATCTGCTTCCGGGAACTGGCCTACCGCGGCGAGATTCCCGGCGTCCGCAAGGCGTCTTTTTAACCTGATTTTTCAGCCCATATAAACCCATATAATATTATATATAATAATTTATATTATTTATATTATTATATTAAATTATTATATTAATATAAAAAATGGTACTTGCGCCGGTATGAAATCAAGCGCGCGGAGCGCGTACAGCGGAAAACGCTGGATTTTGATTCTAACTCCGGCGCGGTGGACGGCGAACGGTCTCCCGTCCGTCCCGTGATTCCCGGAAATCCGGGAAACGGCGTTCGGGAGAAACCGCGCCGCCGGAGCGGTTCATATAAAATCGCGACTCTTGTTTTAAAGGAGGATGTACCATGCACATTACAGACCCCGTGGCGGATATGCTGACGCGGATCCGCAACGCGAACGCCGCGAAACATGACTCCGTTGATATTCCGGCGTCGAATATGAAAAAAAATATCGCCCAGATTTTGCTGGATGAGGGTTATATTAAATCCTTCAAAGTCGAGGACGACGGACTGCAGGGCGTGATTCATATTACGCTGAAATACAACGCGGGCAAAGAAAACGTGATTACAGGCCTGCGGCGGGTGTCCAAGCCGGGCCTGCGCGTATACGCCGGAGCCGACGAGCTTCCCAAAGTCCTGCGCGGACTGGGCATCGCGATTATTTCCACATCAAAGGGCGTCATGACCGACAAAAAAGCGCGCGCGCTTCATGTCGGCGGCGAAGTCCTCGCGTTTGTCTGGTAAGGGGGCGGATTTAAAATGTCAAGAATCGGCAGAATGCCGGTAGCCATTCCCGCCGGCGTGACAGTGGAGATCGCCGAAGGCAATGTGATTACCGTCAAAGGCCCCAAAGGCGAATTAAAACAGGCTTTGCGCCCGGAAATGATGATCAAACAGGAAGGCGCGGAAATTAAAATCCAGCGTCCGTCAGACGACAAACTGCATCGCAGTCTGCACGGTCTGACAAGATCGCTGATCCATAACATGGTCGTCGGCGTGACGGAAGGTTATAAAAAAGAACTGGAAGTCAACGGCGTCGGATACCGCGCGGCCAAAGAAGGCAAAAATTTAAATTTAACTCTGGGATATTCCCATCCGGTCATCGTCCCGGAGATCGACGGCATTACGATTGAAGTCCCCGCGCCGAATAAAATTATTATTCATGGCTGTGACAAACAGGCCGTGGGACAGTTCGCGGCGGAAGTGCGCGCCAAACGTCCGCCGGAGCCGTACAAAGGCAAAGGGATTAAATACGCTGATGAAGTCATCCGGCGCAAAGTCGGCAAGACCGGCGCGAAGAAATAAGCGGGAGGCGTAGTGTTATTATGATTAAAAGACCTGATACGAACGCCCAGCGCAAAAAACGCCATAAACGGGTACGCGCCCGTCTGTCCGGCACGCCGGAGACGCCGCGCCTGAACGTGTTCCGCAGCGAGGCGAATATTTACGCGCAGATTATTGATGATACAAAGGGCGTCACGCTCGTTTCCGCGTCCACATTGGATAAGGATTTAAAAGGCGCTTACGGCGGCAATATCGCGGCGGCGGCGGAAGTCGGCAAACTGGTGGCCAAACGCGCTTTGGAAAAAGGCATTGAGGCCGTCGTGTTTGACCGGGGCGGATATTTATATCATGGCCGCGTGAAAGCGCTGGCCGACGGCGCGCGTGAGGGCGGCCTGAAATTTTAAACCCAAATCTCTCAGGGAGGAGGAGCGAGTATATGCCCAGATTTGAACGGGAACAGAGCGAATATATTGAAAAAGTCGTTTCTTTAAACCGCGTTTCCAAAACCGTCAAGGGCGGACGCGTGATGAAATTCTCGGCGCTGGTCGTCGTGGGCGACGGCAAAGGCAAAGTCGGCTACGGGCTTGGCAAGGCCGCCGAAGTTCCGGAAGCGATCCGGAAAGGCATCGAGGCCGCGAAAAAGAATTTTATCACCGTCACATTGTCCGGCGATACGATCCCGCATGAGACGATAGGCGAATCGGGAGCGGGCCGCGTATTGATGAAACCCGCCGCGCCCGGTACGGGCGTGATCGCCGGAGGCGCGGTGCGCGCCGTGGTGGAGGCCGCCGGAATCAAAGATATTCGCGCCAAATGCCTGCGGTCCAACAATCCCAACAATGTCGTAGCCGCCGCGTTCCAAGGCCTGCGCAGTATGCGCGGCCCGGAGGAAGTCGCCCGGATTCGGGGCAAGAGCGTGGCCGATATTCTTGGCTGAGAGGGGGTCGCGCTGTATTATGAGCGAGAATAAAAATATAAAAGTCAA
>CAJOQY010000016.1 GCA_905236835.1 uncultured Oscillibacter sp.
AACCGGCGCGGGTCATTCCGAGGTTTCGCCCGCTGTAAAGTCAGCGCGAACTAACGCCATGGCTTTCAAATTTTAGGCGTCTTTCACCTTAAATCGGGTGACATCCAATCCCCTAAACGCTCACATTTAGAGATATTTGAGCATATTTCTTGTAATTTAATATCATCTCCGATCCTGAAAAATATATAATATAAAATTTATAATATTATTATAACATTGACGGAATCAACTGTCAACGGAAATTCGCGCGAAAAATTATCCCGTCCGACGCCGGACGGGGTAATTTGAAAATATATAAAAATATATTTATCCGGCGTCGTTCATATCCATAATATCCACGGATACGCGCGCGCCTCCGCGCTGTCCGAAGGAACGCATGACCGTGCGGATTTCCCGCGCGATCCGCCCCTGACGGCCAATCACTTTTCCCATGTCATCCGGAGCCACGCGAAGTTCCAGCGTAATGTCATCCTCGTCCCGCCGGATTTCCGTCACGGACACCGCGTCCGGGTGTTCCACGAGATTTCGCGCGATATAGAGCAATAAATCCTTCATGCCCTGTCCCTCAAATCCAATCAATCCAATATCAAAACATCAACGCGGCGACTGAGATAAAATCAGCTTAACACTTCCACTTTTTTGAGCAGAATGCGCACGGTATCGGTCGGCTGGGCGCCGGACTTGATCCATTCGCGGGCGCGGTCGGCGTCGATTTTGATTTCCGCCGGGGAGACGCAGGGATTATAAGTTCCGAGTTCCTCGATAAAACGTCCGTCGCGGGGGAAGCGGGAATCCGCCACTACCACGCGGTAAAAAGGCGCTTTTTTCGCGCCCATGCGGCGCAGTCTGATTTTGACCATTTGATAAACCCTCCAGATTTTATGATAAATTTATATATATTTATAAACGCGTCAGGCGCGTATATACGGGATTGACGATTTTTTATATTATTTAATTATTTATATTATTTATATATTATTATTTCAAACGCTTTTTGCGCCCGAAACCGTGTAATTTGCCGGATTTTCCAGAAAAATTGCCCATATTGCCGAAATTGGCCATATTCGCCATAGCCGCCATATTTTTTCGTTTGCCGCCGCCGGTCAGTTGCTTTGTCAACTGCCGGAGCATTTCATGCTGTTTCAAAAGCCGGTTGACATCTTGGACTTCCAGACCGCATCCGGCGGCGATCCGGCGTTTGCGGCTGGCGTTGAGAATCTGGGGGTTTTCCCGTTCCAGCGGCGTCATGGATAAAATCACGGCTTCTTGGCGTGATAATTGCTTTTCATCCACGCCTCCGGCGTTCTGGATTTGTTTCCCCAGTCCGCCGGGGAGCATGGCCGCGATATGGTTCAAATCCCCGAGGCCGCGCAACTGACGGATTTGATCCAGATAATCACTCAATGTAAATTGATTTTTGCGTAATTTCGCTTCCAGTTTCGCGGCCTGTTTTTCATCATAGGCGGCTTCGGCTTTTTCTATCAAAGAAAGCATATCGCCCATGCCGAGAATCCGGGACGCCATGCGATCCGGGTAAAACGGCTCGATCATGTCTAATTTTTCGCCGGTCCCGGTGAATTTAATCGGCTTGCCGGTAGCGTATCGAATCGACAACGCCGCGCCGCCGCGCGCGTCGCCGTCTAATTTGGTTAATATTACGCCGTCGATGCCAAGAGCGTTGTCGAACGCTGTCGCGGCGTTGACGGCGTCCTGTCCGGTCATCGCGTCCACGGTCAATAAAATCTCTTGCGGGCGGACGGTTCGCTTCATCTTTTTTAATTCCGCCATTAAGACCTCATCAATATGCAGTCTGCCGGCGGTATCCAAAAATATCAAATCATGCCCGTGATCTTTCGCGTATTTGACGGCGTTTTCGGCGATGGCCACCGGATTCCCCTGTCCCTGTTCAAACACGGGGATATTTAATTGATTCCCCACTACTTGCAGTTGTTCAATCGCGGCGGGGCGGTACACGTCGCAGGCGACCAGTAAAGGCCGTTTTTGATATTGTTTTCTGAAATATCCGGCCAATTTCGCCGTTGTCGTCGTTTTGCCCGCGCCCTGCAAGCCGACCATCATGACGACTGTCGGGCCGCCGGACGCCATGGAAATTTTGGCGTTCGCGCCGCCCATGAGATTGATCAGCTCTTCGTTGACGATTTTCACAACCTGCTGGGCGGGCGTCAAACTTTCCAGCACGTCCGATCCCACGGCGCGCTCCGTGACAGTATTGACAAATTCTTTGACGGCTTTATAGCTTACATCCGCTTCCAGAAGCGCCAGACGCACTTCCCGCATGGCCTCCCGGACATCTTTTTCCGTGAGGCGTCCTTTGCCGCGCAGACGCCGGAACGCCGCGCTGAGTTTTTCCGTCAATCCCTCGAAGGCCATTTCCGCCTCACTTCTCTTTCATCATAATAATATTATCATCCAATTGAATCATTTATAAAATTTTATCAATATTAATCCCGCAGCGCCGTCGCGTGTTCCAGAATCTGATCCGCCAATCGCGTGATCTGCGGGTCAAAATACTGAATCGCGTTGACGGCTTTCATCTCGTTCGCGGCGGACATGATCGCCTCCAAGTGCGGACGCTGGGTCTGGAATTTGCGGATAATGCCGGTTTTGTCCTCCAAATCCTGCATAGCGTTCTCGGCGCGGACAATCACGTCCCGCACGCCCTGCCGCGTGATGCCGTTATTCTCCGCGATTTCGGACAGCGACAAATCCTCATTATAATATAAATCAAAAAATTCCTTCTGCCGTTCCGTGAGCAGTTCGCCGTAGAAATCATACAGCATGGTCATCCGATATGTTTGATTTTTCACGTTACCGCCTCTTTTCTTTATTTTGACGCGTGTTTTCTCTTTCTGTTAAGTATACGCCCTTTACAATTATGTTATAGTTTACAGGAAAACGAAAGAAATGTCAAGGGGCATACCCGCGAAATGGCGTAAACATTCTGTAAACAAAGGGAATCAAATATGACAATTTCCGTATTTTGGCAATCCTGAACCATTGCGGCGCAACCGCTGTCAGGTGGTAACATTTGACAAAAAGCGACGCGCGGACGCAATCGCCTTTCCTGACGCGAAATCCGCAAAGCGAAAACGCCTGTCAGATGAAAATATTTCCTGTTTTCGCGTTTTTCACGTTCAATCTTATATTTTTTATCTTCCGGAAATTCCCGGAAATTTTCATCACGGGCGAAAATCATTGTAAAATAAAAATATAATAGCCTTCATATAGAGATTTAAGATAGACATTTCCTGTTTTTCGTATTATAATAATATCATAGCATCATACGCCAAGGCGTGGACAGGTGAGATAAAATATAAAATTCTAAAATTTTCACGCCTTATTTAATTTAATCCAATACAATCCAATAAAGGAGCTGAAAATTTGAAAGCGATTAGAATGACACTCGCGGAGGGCATTCGGCTGACCTGCCTGCCCGCGCGCAAATTTAAAACCGGGATTTTGTCCGCGCAGTTTATCACGCCCCTGAGACGGGACACGGCCTCCATCGGCGCGCTGATTCCGTCCGTCCTGCGCCGGGGAACAGTCAAAAACCCCGGCATGGGCGAACTGGCCAACCGTCTTGATACGCTTTACGGCGCGCGGATTGATCCGGCGGTCCGGAAAATCGGGGAGCGTCAGTGTTCCGGATTTGTCGCCAGTTTCATCGACGACGCGTTTACCCCCGGCAGGGAACGTCTGCTGGAACCCGTGACGGATTTGTTCGCCGAATTGCTTCTGGAACCGGCCACATGGCACGGGCGTTTTCAGCCGACGTGGTTCGAGAGCGAAAAGGCGAATTTGATGGACGCGGTACGCGGAGCCATGAACGACAAACGGGAATGGGCCGGACGGCGTTTGCTGTCCGAAATGTGCCGCCGGGAGCCGTATGGCGTCCCGCGTCTGGGCGATGAGAGAAGCGTGGCGCGTCTTGGCCCGGTCCGGACCTTCCGGCGCTATCGGGATTTATTGGCGTCCGGACGTATGGAATGGATTTATTGCGGGAGCGCGGAGCCGGAACGGGTCCGGGATTTGTTAAGAAGCACGCTGGCGGCGATGCCGCGCGAAAATATGGCCGCCCTGCCCGGCATGGGACGCCACCGCCCCCGGAAACAGGTCCGCTATGTAACGGATCATATGGACGTGACGCAGGGCAAACTCGGCATGGGTTTCGCCTGCGGAAGCGATGACATCACGGCTTTATTAATGGGCAATATGATTTTCGGCGGCGGGAGCAATTCCAAATTATTTTTAAACGTCCGGGAAAAATTGTCGTTATGCTATTACGCCTCGTCCATGTTCCACCGGCAGAAGCGTATGATAACAGTCTCATCCGGGATTGAGTTCGGAAATTATCAAAAAGCCTATGACGAGATTTTGGCGCAGTTACAGGCCGTTCAAAACGGCGAGATTCAGAATTGGGAATTTGAGGCGGCGCGGAGCGCGTTGCTGCACGCTTACGCGTCCATGGGCGACTCACAGGCGCGGCTGGAAAATTTTTATTTAAATCAAGCCGTTTTAAATTTAGACGAAACGCCGGAGGAATTGGCCGAAAATGCGCGTAATATCACTTTGGAACGCGTGAGAAACGCCATGGAATCCGTAAAATTAGATACTGTTTATTTCCTGCGGGATGGAAATTCAGCCGGAGAGGGGGAATGACGCCGTGAGTTTGCGGATTGAATATTACGAGAGACTTGGCGAGACGGTGCATCACGGGATTTTAGACAACGGATTAAAAATCATGGTGGTCCCGAAACCGGGCTACGCGAAAAAATACGCCTTTTTCGCCACGCGTTACGGCGGCATGGACACAAGATTTCAACTCAACGGACAGTGGCTGGACACGCCGCCGGGAATCGCGCATTATTTGGAGCATAAGACGTTTGACACGCAAGACGGCAACGCGTTACAGACGCTGGCGCAAAACGGCGCGGAGCCGAACGCGTTCACGTCTAATGCCATGACAGGCTATTATTTCGATTCCACGGAAAAATTTGAGGAAAATTTAAAAATTTTATTGGAATTTGTTTCCGTCCCGTATTATACGCAAGAAAGCGTGGAAAAAGAGCGGGGAATTATCTCGCAGGAAATCCGAATGACGGAAGATGACCCGGACTGGCAGGTTTATATGCGTATGCTCCGCGCCATGTACGCCAATCACACGGCGCGGGAGGCCATCGCCGGGACGGTCGAGAGCATTCAGGATATTACCGCCGACACGTTGAATCAATGCCATAAGGCGTTTTACACGCCGTCAAATATGATTTTGACAGTAGTCGGTGATGTCAGTCCGGAAAAAATGGAAGAGATGGCGTTCTGGACGCTGCCCAAATCCGGCGGGCCGGAGATTCCAAGGGATTACGGCGCGGAACAGGATGATATGATTCCGGAACGGGAGACCCGGACATCCATGGAAGTGTCGTCGCCGCGTTTTCTGGCGGGGTTTAAATGCCGTCCCGCGCCGCGCGGGGAGGCGTGGTTAAGGCAAAGCCTGATCGGCGAATTGGCGGGGGATATTTTGCTGGGCGATTCCAGCCCGTTATATCAGCGCTTATATGAATCCGGATTGATCAACGGCAATTTCGGCGGCGATTATGAGTTAATGCCCGGACTGGCCTGTTTTTACGCCGGGGGAGAAAGCCGGGAATCCCGGAAAGTCACGGAAGAAATTTTAAAAGAAGCGCGGCGGCTGGGCGCGGGCGAAATCGACCCGGAATTTTTCGAGCGTATCCGGCGCGCCAATTACGGATCATGGCTCCGGAGTTTGAATTCTTTCGAGAATATCGCCGTCGCCTTGACCGAGGGTTATTTCGACGGTTACGATCCGTTCAGATTCCCGCGCGTGTTCGAGTCCGTGACGCGGGAAGATATAGCGGCGTTTCTGCGGGAAAATATCACGGAAAACAAAATGGTCCTGAGCGAAATCACGCCGAAAGAATAAAAAATATAAAAAATAATGAAAAAATAAAAAAATAAAACAAGAGAGAGGGGGAACCGGATTTGACCGCGCTGAAAGATATGCCGATCAGTTTTCCGGGCCTGTTCGGGGACTGGGAATGGAATCCTGATCCGATTGCGATTCATATCGGACACGGCGTCTACTGGTATGGAATTATTCTGGCGTTCGCCATGCTGTGCGGGGTCTGGCTGTCCATGCGGATTTCCAGACGCTGCGGGCTGGAAGAAGAGCATATTTTAGATTTAGTCTTATTCGCCGCGCCGTGCTGTGTGATCGGCTCCCGGATTTATTATGTAATATTTAATCTTGATTTATATCGAAATCCGGACGGCGGGGTGAATCTGGGCCGGGCGGTTGCCATCTGGGACGGCGGCATCGCGATTTACGGGACCGTGATCGCCGGAACGCTGGTCGCTTTGCTTTATTCGATACGAAAAAAAATCCCGTTCGGGGCGCTGGCGGACGCGGCTGTCCCGGGGTTAATGCTGGGACAGGTCATAGGCCGCTGGGCGAATTTAATTAATCGTGAGGCGTTCGGCGGCCTGACCAATCTGCCGTGGCGGATGCGTCTGTGGACCAGCGCGGCGGAGAGTATCGAAGTCCACCCGACGTTTTTCTATGAAAGCCTCTGGAACGCGATAGGATTAATAATATTATTGCGCCGGGTATTTCCGAAGCGAAAATTTGACGGGGAAAACGCCTGCTTTTATTTCTTATGGTACGGGCTGGGCCGCGCGTGGATTGAGGGATTAAGAACGGACAGTTTATATTTATTTGATTCCACGTTTTTAGGGCATCCGGTGCGGGTTTCGCAGGCGTTCGGATTATGCACGGCGATTCTGGCCGCTTGCGTGTTGTATATCCGGATATGGGTCCGGCGGGAATCGCCGTCGGATTTATATGTCAATCGCGGCGGATTCAGCGGGGATTCCGGAAAGAACCGTCCGGGCGGGAATCCCGGCGGTCCCCGGAACATGGCGGATCCGGAGGAATCCCGCCGGGAGATGGAAGCGGCGCGAAAGATCCGCGCGCGGGAAACAAAAGAAACTGACAACAGGGAAAATCCGGACGATCAGAAAA
>CAJOQY010000017.1 GCA_905236835.1 uncultured Oscillibacter sp.
ATGCCGTTGTTGAGATCATAACCCATGGCGGATAAGACATGATTTACGGCGTCATGCGCGCCGTCGCCGACGGTAAAATAATAAATCCCGGGGTCAAGAATATAACAGCCCTGTGTGTTTACGGCGTTGTGCGCGTTGGAATCCCATGAGGATAAATATTTCAAATCGGCGTGGAATTCGATGGTTTCAGACTGCCCGGGAGATAAAATATTGGTTTTGGCGTAATCAATCAATTGAATGGCGGATTTTTCAATTCCGTGTTCCCGGTCATAATCCGTGTAGGGCGCGGAGGCGTATAACTGCACGGCGTCCCGTCCGGGGGTATTGCCCGTATTGCTGACCGTGACGGAAGCATGGATGATCCCGGCGGATAAATTGATTTCAAGATCATCCAATGACTGTATAAAATTCGTATAAGACAGGCCGTAGCCGAACGGATAAGTAATTTCCCGCGAATATTGCCACGGGCCGCCGGTTGATGATCCGACAGGGGAATCCGCGCCGCCGGATTGCGTCACGGAATCAAAATAGCGGGTTTCGTAATATTTATATCCCGTGTAAATGCCCTCGGCCTGAATAATCGCGCTGTTGATATGATTTTCTTGGTCGATATGATCCCACGGCAGAAAGCCGTAATTTTGGGCGGCGGGGCTGACGGAATTTTTGACCGCCCATGTATCGCATAAACGCCCGGACGGATTCACGGTTCCGTCCAGAATATCGCACAAGGCATAGAATCCGTAACCGCCGGGGAAGCCGATTTGCAAAACCGCGTCAATGGCGGTATTATCGGCCAGTTCCTGAATTTCCATGGGATTGGATGTATTTAATAAAACAATCAACTTGCCGCCGGTCATATCGCGGGCGTCGGCGGCGGCTCGGATTAAATCCCGTTCGGAATCGCTTAATCCAAGCGGATCGGATTGATTGAGATTCCGGGAGGCGTTCACGCCGTCAAGCCCCGGCGTGTAATTCCCGTTTTCAGACCCGGCGCGCGCGAGCGTGATGATATAAATATTATATAATTCCAGAGATTCCCGCCATCTTGGCATGGTTTGATCGAGAACGGACGGCGAAGGTTCGCGGCTGGAAAACGCGCCGCCGGGGAGGTTGGCGGGGGCCGTTATCGCGGGGCTTGTGATTGTCACAGACCCGTCAGGGCTGGAAATTTCCGTGGAATAGAAATCAAACAGATTCGCGTAGAGCGTTTCCAGAGCGGGATTATATTCAAATCCGCGCTGTTTCAATGCCGCCGTAAAATCCACCGTATCGGCGTCCGTGCCGTAATTGGGCGTGACGCCCGTACCCGGTATGCCGCCCGTCACAGGATGATAGGACGAAAATCCCATCAGGGAAATTTTCGATTTTTCATTGGATGAAAGCGGCAAAGCGCCGTTATTTTTTAATAATACAATGCCTTCCGCGCTGATTTGTTCGGATATATCCGCGACGGCCCTGACCAGTTCCCCGGTATTGGCGTAATCGGATGAATAATAGGCCTCGCCGGATCCGTCCGTATTTGTGACGACGCGAAAACTGGACGTGCCGAACGCGCGGTCCAGATCAGCGCGAAAGGCGTTGACGATAAACGCGGCGGATAACAACAACGCGGCGGCGGACGCCGTGAAAGATAAAAAGCCGCGCCATAAGCGCTGAAACGCGCGGTTGCGTCTGGCGCGCCGCCGGACTTGCGCGTTTGTCACAGCCGCGTTATAAGCGGCGTTATATCTCGCGGTTCTGTCCGGTTCGCCGGAACGCCGCGCGAACGCCGCGTTCCGGCTGACGCCCGCCATGCCGCCGGGGGCGCCCAGCGCGGTCCGTCGGGCGACGCCCGCGCGGGAAACCGCGCGGTAACTGTCGCGGGATTGCGTCTGATTTTGATTTTCAATGATTTCCATGATTGCCTCAATACCGACTGAATTTTCAACTGAATTTGATTGAAACGCGCGCGGCGTCGGCGCGTTATTCGGACGCGCGATCCCAGCCCAGAGAACGGAACGCGGCCAGCCATTCCAAAGGCTCCGGACGGGCGGTATTTTTTCCGCGCCGTTCCGCGTTGGTCCGGGGAAGCGCCCGCAGGAAGAGAGATTTTAATATTTCCGGGCATTCCGCCCAGAGTGTGATAATTTCATCGTCCTCGGCGAACGCGCCGGGGGCATTGGAATCGTCTCCCGGTTCAAATATAAAAACCGGCAGGCGCGAAATATATTCCATGCGGATTTCGTGATTATGCGGGGTGTTGTCCGGGTATCCGGCGAACAGTCCGCCGTCATAAGGCCCGCGGTTAAAAAATAAATAAAACAACAGCGCGGCGAGCGTATAATTCTGTGACTGCCTGTCCGGGATCGGAACAAGGCCCTGTATGACAGCCGGATCCGCGAAATCAAGCGAATAATTATGATTTCTTGGCGTTCTCAGGAAAGACCCGGCGTCCGCGCTGACGCCCGGGACGCCGGACGGGATTTTTCGCGGGCAGATCAAATGCGAATAATCCAGCAGGACGCGTCCGCTTGGCGGGAAAATCAGCCGGGAAGGATGCAGGTCATTGCAGTCATAACCGGCGGAATTTAATTGATCTAAAATACCGGCCAGACGGACGGCGAGCGTTTGAATATTTTTCTCCGTCCAGCGCGAAGGGCGAATTTGATTAAATTTTATATCTCCCGGAATAACATCCGCGTTCAAAACCGGCATAGCGACCGCGTAGCCGCCCGGAAGCAATTCAGATGGGGTCCGTATAGGCGCGTATTCATGATCGACAAACAAATGACAGGATTCATCCGCGCCGCCGTCCAGACGGATTAAGTCAACCGGCCACAAAAGCCCATCCGCGCGGGGCGGTTCGAGTACGCGCTGTAAATACGCGCCCCGTTCATCGGGCCGCAGGGACAATCGGCGGAGAAATATTTTCTCCCCGGTTTTGATATTGCGCAATAAAGGCGTATCGCCGTCCCGTTTGTCCCTGCCGTAATCCCCTGTCATGCCCTCGCGGATATAAACCGTGTTTTCATATAATTCGCTGTAATATTTCTCGTCTCCGGAGGTTCCGTATTTTCGCCTTATTCTCATCACTGTTTTGATCACTTCCGGATTATTTTTATTATTTTTTAAAATATAATTTATTTTATAATATTTTATAAATTTTATAAAATTTAATAATTTTTATTATAATTTTTATTTTTTCAGGAACGAAAAGAGACTTTTTTTGGTGGCTTTGCGCGGGAGATCGCCGCCGGAAGTCCGTCCGGCGTCCAGCCAGCGGACGGTTTTGGATACGTCCCCTTTGCGTTCGATATAAATCTGCGCCGCTTCCCGGTAAGTGATTTGTTTTAATAACGCGCTCTCCCGCACGATCCGCGCCGGGTCTTGATCTAAAATCGCCGCGTCCACTTCGTCTAATAATTCAAAACAGTTCCGGCCCCGGTTTTCGCCCAGTCTCAGCCATAAATCCAATGGAACGGGGTTGTCAAAACCGTCATGCTCTTTACAGGCTTCCGCCAGCAGATCCGGCATACGGCTTTGAATATAACCTGTGTTTTTCGCGTGGCGGCAGGCGTTTAAAAATTTGGGATATTCGTCCAGAATGCGCTCCGGCTGAAAACGCGTGTTCGACGCTTCGTATAAATTCCGGACGCGCTTGATTAATTCCTCCGTACCCGCGCTTCCGGCCATAATCATCCAATCCAGAAAATTTTCATGTTCCCCATAGCGGCGGCGCAGAATAATATATAAATGATTCATGGCCTCGCGCTTTTCCGCCGCTGAAAGTAAAGCCTGATTATCCAGAAATTGATATAATTCCTGTAATAAAATGCCGTTCCCAGACGCGCCGCCGGAATTGATCTGATTATCTTGATTATTTTTATAATTTTCCGCGAGGCGTCCGTAGGCAAGAAACATCCCGCATTCCCGGCTGTCATTCCGGAATTGTAAATACTCCGGATACGCGTCAAAATCGAAATTATGAAATTTCACCAGCGTCCAGAATCTGTCACGGGCCGCGCGCGTTTTTTCCTGATATTCCTCCGGCGAAAACGCTTCTTTTATACGCCGATCATATTCTGAAAGCGCGTGTACGCCCTCTTCCGCGACGGTCATTAAGAATTTATCCCATTCCTCGCGCTCCAGAATTTTCTGACAGGCCGCCAGCAGTTCCCGGCCCTGTTCGGAAGCGATCAACGCCTCGCGGGGCAGACTTGACATCGCCCGCAGACGCGCGACCGCCTCATCTGTCGGAAGCGTAAATAATTTGCGCAGCCAATAGGCGTCCGTCTGGATTTTCAACGCGCCGTCCCGTATTTGCGCCTTGTTCATGGCGGTTTCGGTTTCTTTTAACAGCCATATCTCCCGGCGGTTGAGTTCGGACAGCATAGCGGCGATAAAAATTTCCAGCGCCGCCGACATTTCCGGCGTCACGCACCGGAACGCCGCGCTGAGATTGTTCAGCAGTTCCTCTTTGGGGAATCCGGAGGCGGCCAGCGCGCAAATGTCTGTCAAATCTTGAGATTCCCGCGAATGTTCCGGGGAATCGTCAGCGAGAATGTCCGCCGCCCGGATAAAATCAAATCTCATGGATCCGTCCGGCGCGGGCCGCCATAATTCAGGCGTTTTTTCCGGCCCGCCGGATATGGCTCCGGACAGATACGAGCAGGAAAGTTTTAAAATCAACTCATTAGACGCTGACGGATCGCCGAAGATCCCCGCCGCCCGGTCCAGCGCCCGGAAAAAATCCGGGATTTCGGAAACCGGCAGATGTTCCGCCGCGTAGTCAATATAGCCATAACGCGCGATCCGGCGTTCCATCCGGGGCGTTAAGATATTATTTTCCCCGGTTTTGGGATTGATCCAGTATTCTTTCTCACGGGCGTTTTCGCTGAAGATTAAATTTTTTTTCAGATTGACCGCGTTCGCTGATGTTGTGATACGCAAAATCCGGCGCGTACAGGTCGGCAGAATCGAATAAACGCAGTATAATAAATCCAGCCGTTCCCCGTCGGGATTTATATTATTATTATTTATATTTTCCCCGCCGTCCTCGGGAAGAGATTGCAAATCCGCGTCCGCGCTTTCCCCGGAGACAAGAATATACAGGGGCTTCGGGTTGCGGTCCTCGGTGATCTGGGCGTATACGCAGCGCGCCAGAACCGCCAGACGCGGCCCGTCCAGCCCGCACCGGGCCATTGCCGATTCTAAATCCAACGGCGCCTGATAGAGCGGGCGGCCTGTCCACCAGAGCGCCTCTTCCTCGTTGTCTTTGAAATTGCTTTCATCCAGAGACAGGAATAAATTGGGATTATATAAAATCTCCGGGTCCCGCAGGGGAAATATAAACCCGTGCGAAAACATACTCGGACGGCCCAGACTGTCCGACAGGCCATACTTGGTCCGGATATGATAAATATACGCGCCGTCACCGCTGATTTCGGTTAAATATAACACGTTTCCGCGTTCATCCGCGATGCCGGGACGGTTGGGGGAGTCGGCGTTCTGAATCCGGGTACAGACCCGGACCGCGTCTTTCGGCGCGTCGGGGGAGACGGCGACTGCCTCCCACCCGGAGGCTCCCGTTTTGCGGCTGGCATGGGTATAACAGCATTGATAAACTTCCATGCCCTCACCCCCGGCGCGCGGGAGAACGCCGCGTTCTTATAAAGCCGGACGCGAAACCGGCCTCGGCGTCCCGATTCGATCCGGACGCCCGAAGGCTTGATATGCCGTTGGCGCGATAATTATCATGATTTTCGTCATTTTCGTCCGCGCCGGTGAAATACCATCTGTGTCCGCACTCGGGATTTAAACAGCCCCGGTTGACTTCCCGTTCCCGGCGTCCCAGACCCAAAAAGCCTTTGGATAAGATTAAAACGCGGTCTGATTTGGGCAGTTCATAGGTTCGGCTCCCGCATACGGGACAGTATACCGGCCCGATATGCTCATTGGATTTGATAAAGCCCAGCGCGTAAAACAGCCATAATAACGGTTCTTCAATACGCTTGGGAATCACGGGGCCAGCCGGACAGCGGTAATGTTCGCCCGTGTCCGACAGGCCGTCCTCGACCTCACAGCCCAGCGCCGTAAACGCGAAATAACTGTATTTAGAATAATTCGCTTCCATTTGATTGGCCAGATCCATATTATGCGTCTCGATAAATTCCGTTAATTCTTTTAATATCGGATTATATTCTTTCGCGTTAAATTCCGCCTGTTCGTATCCGGCGATGTCTTTCACGCCTTCCACGTCGCGCGCCAGCAGATTTCTTAAATTTTCGCTTAAAATATCTAAAATTTCATCAACTTTTGAGATACAAACGGCAAACGGAATCGGGCATTTAAAATCCGGATCGCCTCTGGATATAATATGATGAATCACGGATAAAATCTGCGCGGGATTATCGCGCTCCTGCCCGTCGGACAGAAAACTGCTCACGACATCGAATTGCAACGGGTCGATTAATAATAATACGCCGTCCGCGTGTTCGACAAAAGGCGCGTAGTGCATGATTAACTGCGGCGATTTAAACACTTCCCCGGCGACATCATACATGACAATCGTTTCCGTTGATTTGCGGTTGCCGCCCAAATCCCGGACTAATTCATAAAATAACGGTTGCTGCAATCTCTGCTCCGGCGTGGAACCGGGCAAAGGCTCCCCGGCTTCCACGGGGTTGTCTTTCCGGAAATTACGCACGCTCGGACCCGTGACCATGGCGGCCAGTCCCGCCTTGCGGACGTAATTTCCCATGCCGCGCAATAATTGCGATAAATAAACCGTCTTACCCGATCCGACAATGCCAATCACGGATAAAAATTTCACATTCGTTTTGCCGTAATTCGCCGGCAACGGATTATGACACCAGCGGCATACGCGCCGATTGCACCTCTCCCCGGAGGATAACTCGATCTGAATCGCCATCCCCTGTCCGTCATAGATAAAATAATCCCCGTCGCCCTGATCTTTTAAATATTTCTGATGCGCCGGATTCTTGGGGTCAATTACTTTTCTCAGATATGACGCCACGCCCAAATGCGCGTCAATCGGATCAAATTCCGTCGTGCCGTTGAATCTCTTCCAGAAGCGTTCGTATTCCTCGTCCGGTCCCGCCTCAAAAAACGCCCAGTCCTCATACTCGCGCAATATTTTTTCTTTTTCTTCCCCCTCATAGCGGGCTATAAAATCCGCCAGATCATCATATTCCTCCGGGAGAATATCGCACTCGCCCAAATTGACTTTCTCAGAGCGAAATAAAACTTCCGTGTCCTCCATTTCTTTGAAGCAATACGGGCAAATCATCGTATAACTCACAGTTGATTATCCTGCCTTTCGTTGATTTCAAACGAGTTCATTCAAGTTCAATTATTCAAGTTTTATCATCTTCGCGATTGATTAAAAATCAATCAATTCAACGCCGTCTTTCCGGGCGGCGAACACCGGCGGGCCGGATTTTTCTATATCGCCTATATAAATATACGCCTCTCCCGCCTCAATCAAACGGCGCGTGACGGGAATTTCCAGCCCGTCCGCCTGATATATTATATCCCCGTCAGCGTAATTATTGTCACATTCTCCGGAAAATATCAATTTATAATATCCCGTCGGCTTTTTAATTTTCCGGAAAAAGAACAATCTCCGCGTTTCCGTCATCATCTCTGTCTTTGACAAAACGCGCATGGGAACGTGACAGCACGGCGCGCTGATGGATTTTTCACGATGGGCGTAAATTTTTCTGACAAATCCCTCCGTGACAGCGGCGAAAACCGTATAACTCCGCGCTTGGCCGTCCGTCACACAGCCGTTTTCCCGCACACGTTCCAGCGCGGTCACATATCGGACCGCGTAGTTTTTATTTTTCAATTCCGTGAATTTTCCCGCTTCCAGCTTCATGCCGGACAGTTCCTCGCATAATGATTCTATTATATCCCGCCCGTCCTGTCCATAGGGCGTTCTAATCATCAAAACATCCTGTCCCCGTCCGCTGATCCATTGCAATGTCCCGCTCCGCGCGTTCAGCCGCAGATCGGCGGCGTAATGTCTCGCGTCCGGCGCGCAATATTCGTATTTCATAATTATATCACATATCCTCCCGCGTCCGGCGTCAGTCCGTATATAATTTTTCCCGGTCCGCCCGGTAAAGGGCCAGCGTTTCCGCCGTTCCCCGGCGTCCCGTGTTATAAAATCCAAATATCCCGCGCGCGTCCTCTGTGGCCGGTTGATTTGATTTTTTATCCGGATGTTCCGTTTCTTCCGTGATTTCGTCCGGCGTATTCTCCGACGCGGGATTTGTGATTTTCGCGATTTCATCCCGCGCGGATTTTATATCGGCATTGGCGTTCGCGTTTGTACTCGCGCGCAGCGCGTATTCCAGAAAAGCGCGTAATGACTCATCCGGCCCGGCCAGCAATATAACCGCGAACGGATCTTTTGCTGCGGCGGGCAGACGCGGCGGAAGATCGCACAGCGTCCGCGCCAGACCGGACATGGCCGCGTCCGGATCGGCTTTCATGCGAAATTCCCATTCCCCCGCCAAATCCGCGCCCGCCGCCAGATGTAACGTCTCGTCGGATAACAACCCGTCCAAGGCCTGTTCAAGAAACGCTCTCAAACCGGCGTCGCCTTTTGATAAATCTTCTTTTGAGATTTTTTTATCACGATCCATATGCCACAGTTCGCGGCGCAAGTCCGGCCCATGGCGCGTAAAATAAGCCTGTAACGTCTCCTGATAAGAATCCAGCCCGAAACCGCCCCGGGAATCCGGAACGGGCGGGGGAGGCGCGGCGCGTAATAAATCCTGCCAGAGACTTAAAAACATCCGCGCCGGTTCGCCTTCCCGCCGGATAACATCCGCCAGAGACGCGTTTAATTCCCGCGCCGAGGACAATAACGATTCCAGCCACGCTTCCGCGTATGCCTTTAACGGCATATCCCCGGACGGAATTTTGCCGGATAACAGCAATTTGACTGTTTTTTCGGCGTTTCCCGCCAATAAAGCCCGTTCCCGGATGGTCAGATTGATTCTTAAAATATCGGCGAATTCTTCCCGCCAGCGTTTCGCGCCCGGTAAATCATGGCGCAGTTGCTCCCGCGCCGCGCCGATGGATTCCGCAAGCCACGCGTTCCACGTTCCGAATGTCAACTCGTTGAATTCTTTCGCCGTGAGATTCTCCGGAACGCCCTTTCCGGCGTTTTGATCCGCTCTGGGAAACAATTCCGGTCTGAACGGCGCGAAGCGGCTCACCGCGTCCGCGAGATAGTTTTCCAGAAACGGCAATACGCCGTTATTATCCAATCCAAGACGATTGCGCAGGGCGTCCCGGTCCCGTGAAATATCCGGTCCGGGTTCTTCCCGTGATAATTCTCCCAATAAAGCCAATACGCATAAACGGCTGATCTGTTCCACAGGCCGTTCCGCGCGGGCGTAACCGAGCGTATAAAATCCCGGTCGCGGTTCCGGCGCGTCCGGCGCGTTCCAGACGGCGAGGAAAGCGGCGGCGGCGTCATATAAAGACGCGACGCGCGGCGGATCGCCGGACAAAGACGCGCCACCCGTATCGCGCGCGTCCCCGCGCCGGACATAATCGCCGTTGATAATATGATTATATTGAAAACTTTCCCGGCGCGTGCTGAGCAAAATCACGGGACAATCATTCTCTTCCCCGCGCCGGATCAATTCTCCGCGCAGTTTGTCCGCCGTTTTGCCGCCGAATACCGCGCTCGCGTCGTCCGTTAATAAAATGATCAATTCCGTAAGTTCCGCGTCGGATGGAAATTTCTCCCGCGCGGCTTTTCGCTGTCGGGATTTTATATCCAGCCAGACGCCCAAGTCTTTGGGGTTGCGAATCCCGGAAGCGTCCAGAAACCAGACAAGGCGCGTATGTCCGGCGTTTGATAAATTTGACGGATTCCCGTTTATATTTCCGTTCTTCATATTTTCAGCGTTTTCCGGCGTAAAAAGCGGGAAAATACTGTCCGCGCCGGGTTCATTCGCGGGATCAATATTGACGCATTGAAATTTTTCCCCGGCGTCAGGCCAGAAATATCGCAGACGCGCCGCCAGCGCCGCCGCGCCGCCGCCAAAACATACGGCTGACAGCGGATCACGGGCATCTGTCCCCGGTTCCGCCGGAAGCTGAAACGCGTTTTCCGTCCGGCGCAGAAGTTCCTGTATCGTCGCGCTTATCATAAACGGGCCTCCTTACCGCATACGCCCCGGCTGTCCGGAGCGGATCATTCCGTATTGATTATTATAACAGGATTTCTGAGAATTTCAACCATTTGAAGGGCCGGTGAAATGTAACATTTTTGTGAGAATCAGAAAAAACGGCTGTTTTATGAAGAATCCGTGAACGAAGCGGCGCGCCGCGTTTATAAAAATTAATAAAATTCATGAAAAATTGAAACGCGACGGAATCGCGTTTTTTTAAACGGCGCGAATCGGATTTGTGATTTTATATAATATTATATAATTTTTAACAGGATATTATGTCGGATTTCACAAGATGGTTTCCGTTGACTTTCTAAATAAAAACCTGTAAAATAAAAAATATAATTTTATAAATATATAATTAAATCGCGGCGTACAGTACCGCCAAGCCGGATACAGCAAAGCGGCTCCGCATTGGAACGGCGGGGTCGCTTTTTTGTATAAATCATACGAAATCGCGTCAGGAAGAGAAGAAAGGAAGAATCAGGATGAATTGGAAAACGGATTTGAAAAAGAACCGCAAAAAATGGCTGTGTCTTTTCATGACATTCGCCATGCTGCTGGGGCTGGCCGCTTGCGGCGGCGGTAATAATAACGGCGGCGAGAGCGCCAATATTGACGCCAATGACGGCGCGGGGCAGGACGCCGCCGCGAATGACGACGGCGGCGCGGATGAAAATACCGGCGCGGCTGGCGAAAGTTTTAAATTAGGCGGCACGGGTCCGCTGACCGGCGGGGCCGCGATTTACGGCAACGCCGCCAAAAACGGCGCGCAAATCGCCGTGGATGAAATCAACGCCGCCGGAGGCGTCAACGGCTACGCGCTGGAACTGCGTTATGAGGACGATACGCACGACGCCGAAAAAGCCGTGAATGCCTATAACGCCCTGAAAGACTGGGGAATGCAGTTGTCTCTCGGCTCTGTCACGTCCAAACCCTGCGAGGCGACTTCGGTTGAGAATTTCGCCGATCATATTTTCGCGCTGACGCCGTCCGCGTCGTCCGTGGCCACGACAGAGGGCAAAGACAACGTGTTCCAGATGTGCTTCACGGACCCCGGACAGGGCAACAAGTCCGCCGAATATATCTCCGAACAGGGATTGGGTTCCAAAATCGCCGTGATCTGGAAAAATGATGATGTCTATTCCAGAGGCATTCATGACACGTTCGTGGCGGAAGCCGCCGAACGCGGCCTTGAAATCGTCAGCGACACGACTTTCAGCGACGGCAACGCGTCTGACTTCTCCGTTCAGATCGCCGACGCGCAGGACAACGGCGCGGATCTGGTGTTCCTGCCCATGTATTACGAACCCGCGTCGCTGATCCTCTCTCAGGCGCAGGCGCGGAGTTACGCCCCGAAATGGTTCGGCGTGGACGGCATGGACGGCATTTTGACCATGCAGGGCTTTGATGTCTCCCTTGCCGAAGGCGTCATGCTGTTGACCCCGTTCAACGCCGACGCGCAGGACGACGCGACTGTGAACTTCGTCACGACGTATCAGGAGCGTTACACGGATATTCCGAATCAATTCGCCGCCGACGCGTATGACTGCGTGTACGCGTTCAAACAGGCGTTGGAAAATTCCGGCGCGACGCCCGCCACGGAACAACTGGCCCTCAATGACGCCATGATTGAACAATTCACAAGCATGACGTTCAGCGGCCTGACCGGCGACGAAATCACATGGGACGCCAGCGGCGCGGTATCGAAAGAGCCTCGCGGCATGGTCATTCAA
>CAJOQY010000018.1 GCA_905236835.1 uncultured Oscillibacter sp.
AACAAATTACGCGTGATTGAAACCGCGGCGCGGGAAGTCGCGGACGGAAAATTATTTCAACATTTTCCGCTGGTCGTCTGGCAGACCGGATCCGGAACGCAGTCCAACATGAACGCCAATGAAGTAATCGCCAACCGCGCCAATGAAATCGCCGGGGAAAAAATATGTCATCCCAATGATGATATTAACATGAGCCAATCTTCAAATGACACGTTTCCGTCGGCCATGCGGATCGCGGCGGTATTGGCGATTGAAAATCATTTAATCCCGGCGGCGCGGGATTTGATTCAAACTTTCCGGAAATTAGAGACTGAAAATCAAAATATTATCAAGTCCGGCAGGACGCATTTACAGGACGCCGTACCCATTTCATTTTCACAGGAGATCAGCGGGTGGCGGAATTCGATTGAAAAAGATCTGGAATTATTATCGCGTTCGCTGGAATTTTTAAAACAGCTTGCCCTCGGCGGGACGGCTGTCGGAACGGGATTGAACGCCCCGCCCGGATTTGACAAAATCGCCGCCGATGAAATATCAAATATAACGGGCAAAGAATTTATCCCGGCGGAGAATAAATTTCACGCTTTGACATCGCTGGATGATCTGGTATTCGCGCATGGGGCGATAAAAGCGCTGGCGGCGGACATGATGAAAATCGCCAATGATATTCGCTGGCTGTCGAGCGGCCCGCGCTGTGGACTGGGTGAGATTCAGATTCCAGAAAACGAGCCGGGCAGTTCGATTATGCCGGGGAAAGTCAATCCGACGCAGTGCGAACAAGTCACGATGATCGCCGCGCAGATCATAGGCAATGACGCGGCGATTGGCTTCGCGGCGTCGCAGGGCAATTTCGAGTTAAACGTCTTTTTGCCCGTGACGGCGTATAATTTCCTGCAGTCCGTCAGATTGTTATCCGATTCGATTTTATCGTTTACAAAAAACTGCGCGGCGGGCGTCAAAGCCAATCCCGATAAAATGCGGGAAAATTTATATCAATCCCTCATGCTGGTGACGGCGTTAAATCCCTATATCGGCTATGAAAACGCGGCGAAAACGGCGAAACTGGCTTTTCGGGAAAATCTGACGTTAAAACAGGCCTGCGTGAAATTGGGCTTTTTATCCCCGGAGGAATTTGATCGGGTTTTTCATCCGGAGGAAATGATATAAATAAATAAAATATAAATATAAATTTTTAATTATTATTTTAATAAATTTTATTATGGGGTGAAGTATGAAATATTATGATAAAAATAATTATAAAAATTATATCAAGCGTTTCGCGGCGTTATGCGCGGCGTTATGCGTCTGGATCGCGTTAATCACGCCCGACGCCCGCGCGGCTGTGCCGGTCCCCGTCAAGCCGGATAATATATTTACAGAAGATTTATTGCGCGTTGTTCTGACCGTCGAACCGCTGGGCGGATATGACACGGCGAAAACAAAAAGCGCCGGTTTCGCGCAATCCACATGGGACGGCATTGACGCGGCTGTAAAATTAAACGCGTCATATGACGGAAAACCCGTGATTGATTTGTCTCTCGCGCGTCCGTCGTTCTGTTCCTCCGCGTGTTATTTGATTTTATTAAAAGCCCTGTTAAATTGGGATACGAGCGGCGCGATTTCAAACGAGGCGTGGGCGAATCTGAAACCCTATGTTCTGCGCGACGAGGACAAGGCGGTTTGGCCCTATCAGGATGACGGCATGGGCTGCTGGGGACGCGCCAACGCCAACGGACCCGGCATGGCCGTATTAGTCTATCAACTCGGCGCGGGGGAAAATATTTACATCGGCGGCAAGGGCGAATATGATGATTTAAATCAATACTGGTCCGCGTGGGACGACGCCAAAACCGGCGATTTTTTGAAAATTTTCTGGAATCATTATATCGGCTATGATTCCGCGACGCCCAAAACCGCCGAATCCGGCCATATGGTATTATATCTTGGCCGCGTGGAAAGTTATGACAAAAATACCCGCGACGACTGGATTTATTATTGGTCCTCCAACGGCTCCGGAACGAAGTTAGACGGCGGCTACGGGATTTCCAGATGCCGCGCGTCACAGATCAGCCGCGCCGTTCTGACGCGGATCACGAATCCCGCCGCGTTCGACAACGCCAAAAACATCGCGCCGGACAACACGGATCAATGGTTGTACGCGATTGGCGTCAATCATCTCGGCAGCGTCGCCGAATTAAAATCCGCGATTGGATTATAAAAGCCGCTTCTTCCCTCATCCATCCCGATCAAACGCCGGAAGATTTGCTAAATTCTGGAAAAAAATGAAAAAATTTTGAGAAATTGCCATAAAAAAGTGAAAAAATACCGGAATTTGTATTGCGAATCGGAAAAATTTATGGCATGATGTAGGGAGGAATACAGGCGGAAGCGCGGGCGGTGTCCCGGCGGGAGGAGATGTAGACATGGATACGGATACTACGCTGAAAGAAACGAACGTCAGGCGCCGCGGAAGCGGACGGGGAATTTTGATATTATGCGTGATTGCCGTTGTCATCACGGCGTGTCTGTTTTTGCGCTGGACCCCTGTGGCGGCGCGGCTGGGCTATGTCCCGGCGCGGTATGAGCTTGGCGCGCGCGCGTATGCGGACGGCGAATATGAAAAGGCGGCGCTCTGGTTCCGACGCGCGGCGGACGGCGGTCTGGCGGACGCGCAATATTGGCTTGGGCGTTGTTATGAAAACGGCGCGGGCGTGGAACAGGACGTGAAAGCGGCGGCGGACTGGTACGCG
>CAJOQY010000019.1 GCA_905236835.1 uncultured Oscillibacter sp.
CCCCCCCAGCCGCTTCGCGGCTTTCCCCCCTTTGACAAGGGGGGCTTGAGGATGGTTTCTCCCGTTTCGTCCCCCTTGTGAAAGGGGGGTAGCGCGTTAGCGCCGGGGGGATTCAGTTAAGTGAATGACATTGGACACGAAGCGGAAAACGCCGCAAATGGCGTTCCCCTCTCTTAAATTAAGAGAGGGGAACAGTGGGAAATATTTATTTAAAATAAATATTTTGATATATTAATGAAATTAAATAAATCAAATCAGATGATATGACGCCAGCGCGCGGCGTATCAATTCCTCGTGCGCGGCGTCGGGCGGACACATAGGCAGTCTGAAATCACCCGCGTTCCGTCCCATGAGATTTAAAGCCGTCTTGACCGGAATCGGATTCACTTCACAAAACATCGCGTCGCATAATAATTTCAAATCAATCTGTTTTTTCCCGGCGGCGATAAAATTATTATCAAGACATAAGCGGGTTAAATCATGAATTTCAGCCGGCATGATATTCGCCAGCACGGAAATCACGCCAAGACCGCCATACGCGCAGATCGGGACGATCTGATCGTCATTGCCGGACCAGATATAAAAATCCTCCGGGCATAAGCGTTTTATATCCTGCACGGCGCCTAAATTCCCCGACGCTTCTTTGATACCCGTGATATTCTCATGTTTCGCCAGTTCCGCGCAGGTTTCCGGCGTAATATTGACCCCCGTGCGCGACGGGACGTTATATAAAATACACGGACGGCTGACGGAATCGGCGATGGCGCGATAGTGCGCGATTAAACCTTTTTGCGTGGCTTTATTATAATACGGCGTGACTAATAATAACGCGTCCGCCCCGGCGCTTTCGGCGTCACGGGACAATCTGACCGCGTGCGCCGTGTCGTTCGTGCCGCTTCCGGCGATGACAGGTACACGACCGTTTACCCGTTCCACGCAATATTCGATGGTCCGGCGTTTTTCGGCGTCCGTCATGACCGCCGATTCCCCGGTGGTGCCGCAAATCACAACCGCGTCCGTATGCTGTTCGATTTGCCAGTCGATTAAGGCTCCCAGCGCGGGCAGGTCCACGCTGTCGCCGTGAAACGGCGTGACAATCGCCACGCCCGAACCCTGAAATACCGCCTCACGCATAATCCATTCCCCTCCAGAATTTATAATATATATTATTATATATTTTAGCGCGTTTTTATATGATCATATATCGCGAGCATGACAAAAGCGTGACAGATTTTGATACAAAAAAATAACAAAATTAACAGGAAACGGATGTCCGCCGGGACACCCGTTTTTTCGTTTCTCTTTCGTAATCGCGATACGCGCCGGATATTATTTCGCGTTGATATAGCCCTCGGCGCATAACAACTCGGCCAATAATACGCCGCCGCCAGCCGCGCCCCGGAGCGTGTTGTGGCTCAGCCCGACGAATTTATAATCATACTGCGTATCCGGACGCAAACGGCCCAGTGAAATCGCCATGCCGCCTTCCAGATCGCGATCCAAACGCGCCTGCGGGCGATCCGGCTCGTCGAAATAGCGTAAAAACTGTTTTGGCGCGGAAGGCAGATTCAATTCTTGCGGGCGGCCTTTGAAATTCGCCCATTCGGATTTGATCTGTTCAATACTGGGTTTATGATTTTCATCTCGGAATTTGACGAACACCGCCGCCGTATGGCCGTCTGACACCGGGACGCGCAGACATTGCGTCGTAATCTCCGGCGCGGCGGCTTTGATGATTTGATTGTTTTCAATATGCCCCCAGACTTTCAACGGCTCTTGCTCGCTTTTCTCTTCCTCGCCGCCGATATAGGGAATTAAATTATCGATCATTTCGGGCCAGCGTTCAAACGTCTTGCCCGCGCCGGAAATCGCCTGATAGGTACAGGCCAGTACGCGCTCCACGCCGTATTTTAACAACGGATGCAGGGCGGGCGTATAAGACTGGATAGAGCAATTAGATTTGACCGCGATAAAGCCGCGCGTTGTCCCGAGACGCCGCTTTTGCGCTTCAATAATATTCAAATGCTCCGGATTTAATTCCGGGATTACCATGGGGACATCATCCGTCCAGCGGTTGGCGGAATTGTTGGACACAATCGGGCATTCTAATTTGGCGTATCTCTCCTCAAGCGCGCGGATTTGATCTTTGGGCATATCCACAGCGCAGAAACAGAAATCCACCTGTGACGCTAATTTCTCCGCGTCTTTGTCCGCGTCGAGTATGACAATATTTTTCGCGGCGTCGGGCAGCGGTTCTTTCATGGCCCAGCGGTTTGACACGGCTTCCTCATATGTTTTGCCCGCGCTACGTCCGCTCGCGGCGATTGCGGTTAATTGAAACCATGGATGTTTCGCCAAGAGCGTGACAAAACGCTGTCCGACCATACCGGTCCCGCCGATCACGCCCGCTTTGTATTCTTTCATAAAAATTTTTTCTGCTACTCGAAATTGGATATTTTGTCGGGTAGCTTCTCCTTTCTGATTTCTTTTTTTAAAA
>CAJOQY010000020.1 GCA_905236835.1 uncultured Oscillibacter sp.
ATATAATCAATATCACAGAATTTTTAACATCATTTCCACGACGGGCGCGACGAATAAAACGCTGTCGAAGCGATCCAATACGCCGCCGTGGTCCAGAAACAATCTGCCGTAATCTTTCACGCCGTATTGTCTTTTTATCAGCGAAAAAGACAAATCGCCGATCTGCGCCGCCACGCCGCATAAAACGGAAAACAGCGCGATAAAAATATATCTCGGCTCCGGGCCGTAAAAAGGCGTACCTGTCAATTTATCTAAAATTATAAAAAATATTACGCCGCATATCAAATTGCCGACCAGTCCCCCGACGGCGCCTTCTATTGTTTTATGCGGGCTGACATACGGCGCGAGTTTACGCTTCCCGAACGCCCGCCCCGCCAGATACGCGAAAATATCACACGGAAACGACAGCGCAAACGGCAGTAAGAGCCATATGCGCGGCAGTCCCATATGATTCATACGCAAAAACGACGCGAATGACCATGAAATCAATATTCCCGAAAAAATCGCGGCCATAATCCGCTCAAATCCAACCGCGCCCGCCTGAACAATCGCCCATGTAAAAATCAAGAATACGCATATCAAAGACAAAATCGCGATTGCTTCCGGCCCCGCGTACCACGCCGCGACAGCCGTCCCGGACCAGACCGCGCTGAATACGCGCAACAATCTCTCCCGCGCCGGATTTTCAGGCGCGGGATTCCGCGTGTCCGGACGATGGCCGACACAGTTTTGCAATTCCCAGCCCGCCACGCCGGATAAAACGCACAGCGCCGCGAGCATGGCAGCCGATCCCAGCCAGACAATCAGGATTAAAACCGGGACGCCCACGACCGCCACAAGGATTCTTGTATTCTTCATTCATTTTCTCCACAGGGTTTTTTATTTTATCCCGCCGAAACGCCGCTCGCGTTTCTGATAAATGGCAATGGCGCGGTCAATCTCAGCCTCCGTGAAATCCGGCCAGAGCGTATCCGTGAAATAAAATTCCGTATAGGCCGACTGCCAGAGCAGAAAATTGCTGAAACGCAATTCCCCGCCCGGACGGATGAAAATATCCGGGTCCGGGAATCCCGCCGTATCCAGCAGATTTGAGAATATTTTCTCGTCCAGTTCTTCCGGACGGCGTTTTCCCGCCACGCAATCCGCCGCGAATTTCCGCGCCGCGCGCAGAATCTCATCCCGTCCGCCGTAATTTAAACACACGTTCGCGTGAAAATAATCCTCCGGCAGTTTTTCCGAGATTTCATCCGTCTGACGCGCCAGCGCCTGTAATTCCGGAGACACGGCTGACATATCGCCGAAAAAACGCAGTCTGACATGATCGCGCTCCAAGCTGTCAATCGCTTCCAAAAGATATGTCTTAAACAGCCCCATGATAAAATTTACTTCGTCTTTAGATCGCTTCCAGTTTTCCGTGGAAAACGCGTAAACGGTCAAAGCCTGTACGCCGATTTTATGGCAATACGCCTGAATCCGCCGGAGGGTCTCGGCCCCGGCTTTATGCCCGACGGTCCGGGGAAGGCCGCGTTTCGTCGCCCATCTGCCGTTTCCGTCCATGATAATCGCGATATGACGGGGCAGTTCCGGCCCCGCCCCGTTATTATTATTATTATTATTTATATTATTTTTCGCGTTTTTTCCTTCCGCCATTTGATTCTCCCTTAAACGGCCATTAATTCTTTTTCTTTTTTCTCCAATAAATCATCCAGACGCTTGCAATAATCATCCGTTAATTTCTGCAAATCTTTTTCGGCTTCCCGCAGATCATCTTCCGTGATTTCAGACTTTTTCTCCTGCTTTTTGAAATTCTCCACGGCGTCGCGGCGGATATTGCGGATGGCGACTTTGCCGCCCTCGGCGTATTTCCGGATCTGCTTGACCAGTTCTTTCCGGCGTTCTTCCGTCAACTGGGGAAACGCCAGACGCAAAACAGCCCCGTCATTCTGCGGATGAATGCCCAGATCCGAATTCTGAATCGCGCGTTCAATCGCCCGCAGGGACGATTTGTCCCACGGGGAGATCATCAACGTCCGGGCGTCGGGAGACGAAATCGACGCGATTTGCTGAATCGGCGTCGGCGCGCCGTAATAATCCACCATGATCCGATCCAATACAGCCGCGTTGGCGCGTCCGGCCCGGACCGCCGCGAAATCAGACGCCACGGAATCAACGCTTTTTCGCATTTTGTCCTCATAGATTTTATATTCATCTTTTAACATGAAATTTTCTTCCTTTCATATATCATACGCCGAATATTATTAATTAATATTAAAATTAAAATTTAAATTTAAATCTCATCGCTGACAAGCGTCCCGATGGATTCCCCGCTTAAAATACGCGGAATATTGTCCGGGTCTTTCAGCGCGAACACCCGGACGGGTATATGATTTTCCATCGCCAGAGATGTCGCCGTCAAATCCATCACGGCCAGACGCTTCGCCAATACTTCCGAATAAGATATTTTATCATATCTTATCGCTTCCGGGTTTTTCGCCGGATCGTCGTTATATACCCCGTCGATATTCTTCGCCAATAAAATCACATCCGCGTGTAACTCAGCCGCTTTTAATACCGCGCCCGTATCCGTGGAGAAATACGGCGAACCGGTCCCCGCGCCGAAAATCACGACGCGGCCTTGTTTCAAATTCTCATCGGCGGACCGATAAGTATACAGATCCGCCACAGACGGCATGGCGATTGCCGTTTGTACCCGGACAGGGATATTTTTTTGCTCGCACACGTCCGCCACCGCCAGACAGTTCATGACCGTGGCAAGCATTCCCATGTGATCGGCCCGCGAACGCTCCATATTTCCGCCGCTGTTTTTCGCGCCCCGCCAGAAATTGCCGCCGCCGACGACTATGCCGATTTCCACGCCCAGCGCGAGGCTTTTTTGAAGCGCGCCGCATAACCGGCCTATCATGGCGAAATCCAATCCCATACGCCGATCGCCGGCCAGCGCTTCCCCGCTCACTTTCAGCAGGACGCGTTTATAAACAGGCTCCGTCATATCGCACCATGCCTCCCTGAAATAATAATTCTCATGATAACCGCAAAGACGCCGCCTGTCAAGTCATTCATATTCCCGCGGTTTCCTATCCGGCTGTTGGCCCGGATTCCGCGCCGCGATATGACGATTTACCGTGGCGATTAAATTCGCCACGTCAAACGGCTTGGCGATATGATGATTCATGCCGCTGTCCATGGACATTTTTTTATCCTCGTCCCGGGCGTTGGCGCTTAACGCGATAATCGGAATCTGTTTGGCGTCCGCGCGATTCAAAGCCCGGATCGCCCGCGTGGCTTCATATCCGTTCATCACGGGCATCTGTATATCCATTAAAATCAAATCAAAATGCCATTCCGGATGGCTTGTCATCGCGTCCACCGCGTCACAGCCGTCCGGCACGGATTCCACCAGAAAACCCGCTTCCTCTAAAATCGTCTCGGCTAACATTCGATTGATTTCTATATCTTCCACCAATAAAATCCGATGTTCCCCGGCGGCCCGGTGTTCTGATTTTTCACGCGCCGTTTCCTCGCGCGTCCGGGATTCCGCGTGATCCGCCAGCTTCAACGGCAAATCAACCGTAAATACGGATCCTTCGCCCTTTTTGCTCCTGACTGAAATCGATCCGCCCATAATATCCAATAAATGCTTTGAAATCGACAATCCAAGCCCCGCGCCAATATAGCCGCTTTTCGTCGACGATTCCTCCCGTTCAAACGCCTCATACATCCGTTTCATGAATGCTTCCGTCATGCCGATTCCCGTGTCGGCCACCGTGAACTCATAACGCGCGTATCCGGAATCCGATACCTGTTTCCGGCGGACCGAGATTTTTATTTTCCCCGTTTCCGGCGTGAATTTTACCGCGTTGCCGATTAAATTCCCCATAATCCGGCGGAAACGATTCGCGTCCAATAATACGCGCCCTTCCGGAATATTATAATCCTCCTGTAATATAATCCGCTTTTCCTCCGCCTGCGCGCGGAACAAATCCGCCGCCATTTTCAACTGCTCCCGCAAATCACATGGATCCGCTTTTAATTCCACGCGTCCATAATCTATTTTGCTCATTTCAAGCAAATCATCAATCAGCGATAACAAATGCCGGCTGGATTCCTCCACCCTGTCAAGATAATCATCCAGTTTCTCCGGCTCTTTGATATGCCGCTTGGCCAAATCCGTAAAACC
>CAJOQY010000021.1 GCA_905236835.1 uncultured Oscillibacter sp.
AAGAAGGAGAGGGGGGAACATAATCGAGGAATTTTTTCCCATTGCGTTCCCCTTCCCCTAATTTAGGGAAAGGGGACAGGGGATGAGGTTCTAAAAGTATCCGCCAATGAAAATTTTATACATATCCGCTGACCGACTTCGTCAAGTTGACGAACCGGAACGGCGTTTTGTCAAAGTTTTAACAAATTTTCAGAAAACCGTAACTTAGGCATTGACGCGGGATAAAAAAGGCTTTATAATATAGAATCATTATTACGCGATCAGGAGGAAAACTCATGAAAGAACTCTATGTCGTCAATTGTTGCAGAACGGCGATCGGCTCTTTTGGCGGGTCTCTGAAAGACACCCCCGCCGCCGAATTGGGGGCCATCGTGGTCAAGGAAGCGTTAAAACGCGCCAATGTCGCGCCGGAAAACGTGGATGAAGTCATGTTCGGTTGTATTTTGACCGCCGCGCAGGGCCAGAACGTCGCCCGGCAGGTGGCGATCAAAGCCGGGATTCCGTATGCCGTCCCCGCCTATACGGTTGGCATGGTCTGCGGTTCCGGCATGAAGTCCGTGATTGAGGGCGCGCGTTCCATCGTCGCCGGAGACGCGGATATTATCGTCTGCGGCGGCACGGAAAATATGTCCGCCGCGCCGTATGCGGTCCCCGCCGCGCGCTGGGGCGCCCGCATGGGTGATAATAAATTAAAAGACACGATGATCTCTGACGGCCTGTGGGATGTGTATAATAATTATCACATGGGAACGACGGCGGAGAATATCAATGACGTTTGGGGAATCACGCGCAAAGAACAGGATGATTTCGCGTTCAGCTCGCAGTCTAAGACGAAAGCGGCGCAGGATTCCGGCAGATTTGATGATGAGATTGTCCCGGTGCCGGTGAAAGTGAAAAAGCAGGTTGTGGAGTTCGCGAAAGACGAGTTCCCGCGCCTGACCCCGCCGGAAAAGCTGGCGACATTGCGCGGCGCGTTCCCTGTCGGACCGGAGTCCCCGAATCCGCAGGTTGTCCACACGTTTGAGCCGACGGGCATTCAGGAATCGGATGACAAGGGCAAACAGCGCGTCACGGCGGCGAACGCGTCCGGCATTAACGACGGCGCGGCGGCGATTGTGCTGGCGTCCGGTGAAGCGGTGGAAAAATACGGCCTGAAGCCGATGGCGAAATTAATCGGCTGGGGACAGGGCGGCGTCGATCCCAAGATTATGGGCGTCGGACCGGTAGTCGCCACGCGTCAGGCGATGAAGAAAGCCAACGTCACGATTGATGATATTGATTTGATTGAAGCGAATGAAGCGTTCGCGGCGCAGTCTATCGCCGTCGCGCGGGAATTGAAATTCCCCATGGAGAAAGTCAACGTCAACGGCGGCGCGATTTCTCTGGGCCACCCCGTCGGCGCGTCCGGCGCGCGTATTATTGTCACGTTATTGCATGAAATGCAAAAGCGTCCGGACGCCAAGAAAGGCCTCGCGACGCTGTGCATTGGCGGCGGCATGGGCGTAGCGACGATTTTTGAAAAGCCCTGATTTGATTTTTTAAATTGCGTGAATTGACTGAAAAATCCCCCCGGCGTTTTGTCAGGGGGGATTTTGCTATAATATATAGTATAAGGAATTGAAGATGAAAAAGGTAATATTATATATTCTCGCGGCGGTGTGTATTGTATGCTTGTCGGCGTGCGGGAAAAACAATGATCAATCCGTCGGGATCATCGGCGGCGCGGACGGTCCGACCAGCGTATTTGTCACGGACGGCGAAAGCGCGGCGAATATCGGCGGCGATGAAAAAGACGGCGAAAATCTTGATAAAAATCTTGATGAAAATCCCGGCGGAACTGGAGAGAATCTCGAGGATAATCTCGCGGAAGAGGATTTAACTGAAGCGGATTTATTGGTAATCGACGCGTTTTTGAATCGCGGCGACGTGTATGGATTTTTATTAAGCAATTATGATGACGTGTTGGACGCGGATTTCGTACAGGTATTTTACGAGGGCGCGGGCGTGGGCGAATATCCGAATCCGGAATTGAAAAAATTATTTCTTGATTCTATGGGCATGACGGAAGATGATGTTCTTGGCGATATAACGTATATCAGCGCGGAAAACGCGGATAAAGTGTTACAGCGCGTCACGGGGCGTAAATTATCGGATTTGCGGCGGCGGGATCGCGATCTGGGATTATACGTCGTACCGGAAGCGGACGGATATTTCCATATGGCCGGGGATACGAACAGAATCACGGTAAAAACGCTCTACGGGACGCGGCGTTCGGACGGCATAATCACTGTGACGAGCAGCGCGGAATATATGGGCTGGGACGCTGAAGATCTGGAGCCGCTGGCGGAATTTGAGACGGTTTTAAAAGAAATCAAGCCGGATGAATATTATATTATATCCAATCATATTATAGGCGGCTGGATGGCGGATCTGGTCGATTGGGAGGAACAGGAGAGTACGCAAATTATATACGCGGAAAAGCCGCCGTTTGAATATGATAATATCAGTTTTACAGTCAATCCGGAAATGGATGACACGCTGCCATGTACGCTGGAAAAAATATCCGAGATTGAAAACGGCGTCACGGACGCGCAAACATGGGCGTTTTCCCATTGGGATGAGTGGATGCGAGACCCGGATTTCGCGAAGTCGCAAAACGGCGTTGTCCCCACGTTTCCGGACGCGGATTTATATCAAGAAATATATAACAAGCCGTTTGAGAACCGGGATGAATATTTTATTTATAAATATAATCAAACCGGCGCGAGTTTGAATATCTGGAATATCATGGCGGATGAATATGAATATAGAATAGATTTAAAGGCGTATTTATCGCCTGACGGTCGGATTGATCCGGACGATTTGCTTGCGCAGAATGTCAGATGGGCGAGAATCGTCAACGGGATTTTGTTTATATCCAACGCGCATCCGACATACGCCGAGTCGTCGGATTATTTAAACGGGTATATTACGGCGGTGAATCTCAATGACACCTCTGTGATCTGGAGATCCAGTCCGCTGGTGGCCAACGGGTGGAATTTTGAACTTCTGGGCGTGTGGGACAACGGGATTTTACGCGAAGGCGTGATTATATCCGGATATGGATTCACGAATGAGGATGATTATATTTATCAAATCAGCATGGCGAGCGGAAAAATTCTGGACAAAATACCGGTGGCGACGAAACCGGACTGCGTCGTATACGCGAACGGGATTCTATATGTCCATTGCTACGACAGGGATTATGAATTCGCCGTCGGATATGGTTGAAAGATTGCCGATCCAGAAAGAACGCGCCGCGCGGAACAATACGCGCGGCGTGATTTTATTTTTGATTTGCGATTTTTGATTACGCTTGGATATTTGATGATGTCCGGGCGAACGGCTCCAGCGAGAATTTCCGGCTGTATTTTTCATACAGGCGGGAAAAACGCGCCTGTGAGAATTTTTCCGCGTGATAGCGGTTGGCGTGGAACTGGAAAGATTTTTCTTCCATGACGGACAAGGCGATATTGTCGCAATGATCCGATACGCGTTCGCAGTTTGTGATAAAATCATTAAAGGCGATACTTTCCGTAAGCGAACCTGAGCCGGATTTCATGCGTTCCACCTGTCTGTGTTTCATCTCCTCGCAGATTTTGTCGATGACTTCTTCCAACGGATCAATTGTTTCGGCGAAAACCCGCGCTTTTTCACGCGCCGCCGCGTCATCAGGCGCGCATAAGGCGATGAGTTCGACAGTGCGGTCTAAAATTTCCGTCAGAGCGGATTGTAAAATATTAATTTCAGCTTGCGCGCCGTCCGGGAATTTGATTTGATTTTCGTCAATTTCGCGGGCGGTCTGCGCGATATTCAGCGCGTGATCGCTGATCCGTTCCAAATCGCTGATAGTATGCAAAAATCTTGTAAATGTCCGGTTTTGAATGGTATTTAACTCGTTTTTCGTGATTTTTAAAATATAATTCCCCATGGAATCCTCGTAACGGTCGATACGTTTTTCGAGATTGGCGGTGCGTTCAAGCAATTTGGGGCTGTATTCGCGGGACGCGTCAAAGGCGGTGAGAATGCTTTTTCGCGCCAGCCGCGCCATTTTGGACAGGCTGTCCTGACACTGCGCCTGCGCCAGAGCGGGATACCGGACAAAGCGTTCCTCAAATACCGGACCGGCGTTTTGTTCATCTTCTTCAGCGTCCTCCGGATCGCTTTTGATAAAAATACAGACGGATTTTTCCAAAAGACCGGACAGCGGCGTTAAAATTAATAATATAATCAAACGATAGATCGTATTCATCGCGGCGATTTGGAAGAGATTGCAGGATTGATGGAGAAACGGGAAATTGAAAAAGGCGTTGAGGATATAAAACGGAAGCGCGACGCAGACCGCGCCGAAAATCGTGATGAATAAATAACTGACGGAAGTTCTTTTGCCGCCGGTCCCGGCGCCGCTCCCGGCCATGAGGACCGGAACGGAAGAGCCAATGGCAATGCCCATCAGCATGGGAAACGCGACGGCGAATGAAATGGAACCGGTGGCGGAGATCGCCTGTAAAATACCCACGGCGGCGGACGCGCTTTGCAAGACGGCGGCCAGAATCGTACCGGCCAGAATGCCGAATACCGGGCTGGAAAACGTGGTTAAAATTCTCAGAAATTCCTGATTTTCTTTCAAAGGCTCCACCGCGCCGCTCATGGTGGTCATGCCGAGCATTAAAATCGCCAAGCCGATCAAAATATCGCCGATATGCCGATGTGTGGCGCGTTTAGCGAATGTCCGGATCAAGATGCCCGTGACGGATAAAACGCCGGTCAGCGTGGCGGTGGAGAGCAGCGAAATCCAGCCGTTTCCGCCGCTGAGACTGGACAGACAGATAATCCAGCCGGTGGCGCTGGTGCCGAGAATCGCGCCGAGTACAATGCCGATTGCCTGATGAAATCCCATCATGCCCGCGTTGACAAAGCCGATCACCATGACGGAAGTCGCCGCCGAGGACTGGATCACAGCCGTGACGCCGGTCCCCAACAAAACGCCTTTTAATTTATCGCTGGTTAATTTGTATAACAAACCCTCCAGCTGTCCGCCCGCGACGCGTTTCAATCCGTCTCCCATAAGGGACATACCGAATAAAAACAGCGAAACTCCGCTGAGTAAAGAAATCACATTCGCAATGCCCATTATATCCTGATTCAAAAAACGTAGTCAAACGATATAAAACATATCCAATGAATACGTTTTTGCTTTTTCTCGTTTCAACCTGTTCC
>CAJOQY010000022.1 GCA_905236835.1 uncultured Oscillibacter sp.
ATAAATCCCCGTATCACGGGGATATTATAAAAACGCGGAAACGTGAAAATATAAAATATAAAAATTTAAATTCTAAAAATCGCGAGGATGTTGCATTCATGAACACGCTGAACGGAATCCGGCTGGGACGCCAGACGATTCAACTGCCAAATCCGGCGTTGATTTTGTCACAGGCGAATATCGGCGGAAAGCAGGAGGGGGAAGGCCCTCTGCGAGACTGGTTTGACGAAATCGGCGAGGACGGATTTTTCGGGGAAAAAACATGGGAAAAAGCGGAATCGGAAATGCAAAAGCGCGTTTTGCGGCGCGCGCTGGAACGCGCGGATTTAAAACCGGAGGATTTAAATTTCGTATTGGCCGGGGATTTGCTAAACCAGTGTATCGGTTCATCATTCGGACTGCGGGAATTCGGGATTCCGTTTTATGGTTTATATGGCGCGTGTTCCACGATGGGCGAGGCGCTGTCATTGGGGGCATTGCTGATCGGCGGCGGATTCGCGGATTACTGCGCGTGCCTGACCAGTTCCCATTTCGCGACGGCGGAGCGTCAATATAGAATGCCCATGCCGTATGGCAGTCAGCGCGCGCCGACCGCGCAATGGACCGCCACCGCCGCCGGCTGCGCGATTCTCGCCCGTCCGACAGGACGCGATAATAATAATAATAATAATCAAGCGTATATCACGCATATCACCTGCGGAAAGATCGTGGATAAGGGAATCAAAGACGCGGCGAATATGGGCGCGGCGATGGCCCCGGCGGCCTATGATACGCTGAACGCGTTTTTCCGGGAGACTGACAGCAAACCGGAAGAATATGACCGGATTATTACCGGGGATCTGGGCGAACTCGGTCATAAAATCGTCCGGGATTTTTTCTCGCGGGACGGAATCGAACTGGGGGAAAATTTCTGTGACTGCGGAATCATGCTCTATGACAGCGAAAAACAAGATATGCACGCGGGCGGCTCCGGCTGCGGATGTTCCGCCAGCGTATTCAACGGCTATATTCTGGATCAATTGCGGCGCGGAATCTGGAAACGGGTCATTTTCGCGCCGACGGGGGCTTTGCTTTCGCCAACTTCCACATTTCAGGGGGAATCTATACCGGGCATTTGTCACGCGGTATGTCTGCGATCAGGGGAGGCCTGATTTTATGAATTTTATAAATTTTATGCCATATCTCAACGCGTTTTTATGCGGCGGGCTTTTATGCGCCGTCGGGCAGATTCTGATTGACAGAACGTCATGGACGCCCGCCCGCATTCTGACCGGTTATGTCGTCGCCGGGGTCATCCTCAGCGCGATTGGACTTTATGACCGGATTGCGGAATGGGGCGGCGGCGGCGCGACCGTACCTTTGACAGGTTTCGGCCACGCGCTCGCCAAGGGCGTGCGGGAAGCCGTGGAAGAACAGGGCTGGAAAGGCGTCCTGACCGGCGGTTTGAGCGCGGCGGCGGGCGGCGTCACAATGGCTTCCGCCTGCGGCGTCGTCATGGCTCTGTTGTTCCGTTCCGGCAGTAAAAGATAATAAAATTTCAGCGGCTTTCTATCCGGAAATGATTTTTTCCCGGAATTGCGAATACCGTCCCGCGGTTGCGGCGTTTGCCGTTAAACGCCTGATATTTCCCGCGGCGCGGACACCGCCGCACGCGATTTATGGATCTTTATCCGTCAGATTGAATATTTCCGCGCCGAGCGCGGCGGCGTCGGTTCTATCATGCGTGACGAGAATCACTGTCCGATGATTTTGATAACGCCGTATCGCGTCCAGACAGGCGCGGCGGCTGGTTATATCCAGACCCGTAAACGGCTCGTCCAGCGCGACTGCGTCCGACCGGGACAGCAACGCCCGCGCTAAGGCCAGACGCCGTTTCATTCCGCCGGAAAAATCCCGCGTTTTTTTGCGTCCGGTTTCAGACAATCCCAATAAATTTAATAATTCCGCGCTTTCCGACGCGTGATAATCTCTCCCAAGCGCGAATTTGAGATTATTTTCCGCGTCGAGATGTTCCAATAAACGATCTTCCTGAAACGCCGCGCTCCAGCGTAATTTTATTGGCGATATAATTCCTCTGTCCGGCTGTTCGAGATTTAATAAAATCCGCAACAGCGTCGTTTTTCCCGCGCCGGACGGCCCCGTCACGCACAACGCCGATCCGGACGCGATTTCAAACGATATATCGCGCAATATGATTTGATTGTTATAATACTTCCAAATATGATTGATATTTATATTATAATTTATATTACTTACGCGCTTCATAATATATTATATTATTATATTATTTTTATAATATCCCTGTTTTTTTGATAATTTTATCTAAGATATATAAAAACAGCCGTTCCCATATCGCCGATAAAATAATAATGATAATCGTCCACGCGAACAAATCCGGCGTAAGGAAATAAATTTTAGAATTATATAACTGTTCGCCGAGAGAACCGCGCGGCAGACCGATTACTTCCGCCGCCGTCCCCGCTTTCCAGCACAATCCCATTGACACGGAAACCGCCGTCCGGAACGCGGGCAAAACGCGCGGAATATAAATCCCCGTGATTTTACGCCATATGGAAACGCGAAATATTTCCGCCATTTCCAGTAATTTTACATCCGTCTCTTGAATGGCATTCAAGACGCTTAAATATACCGGCGGAAACGCCATTAAAAACGCGATAAAGATTGCCAATGTCCGGCTGTTCAGCCAGATTAACGCCAATATCACGAACGACGCGACGGGGATAGACTTGATCGCCAATACCGCCGGATACAGGAAATCCCGTATCCGGCGGCTGATACTCGCGGGGATAGATAATAAAATCCCCGTCAGACACCCCAGAAAAAATCCGTATAATATCCGGACGCTTGAAAATAATGACGCTTTCCAGAACGCGCCTGTCATCATGAAATCCATTAAACGCCGCAAGACCGCCGACGGCAGGGGAAGCAACAACGGCTGATGAAATATCACGCCTGATATTTGCCAAATGATCAACCACGCGGCCAGCGGCCAAAGCCGGACGGCGCGGCGCGTCAACGCCGTCCGCAACCGGACAAAATATCCCGTCAAAACGCGCGCACTACGCAAATTACGCGGCTTCATCCGGACTCTCATCTAAAGCGTTATTTTCATCAGGATTATCATTTTGATAATAAAAATCATCTTCCGGAACCGCTCCGCCGATTGACTCCGGCGCGAGGGCTTCCAATACATACAAGTAACCGGATAATAAATCTTTCATTTTCTCGCCCGTGATACAGACGATATTGCAGTACGGCAACGCTTTTTCCGCCACCGGCGCGGCGACTATATCATATTCGCCGATTAACGCCGCCGCGTCCGTGACATTCGCGTTTACCCATTCAACGGAATTCGCGTAATTATCCAGAAAATGTCCGATAATATTCGGATGATTCTCCACAAATTCCCGCCGCGCCGCCACGACGCCCGTAATTAACGCCGAATAATCGCCCGTGATTTCATTCCATTCACGCGTCAAATCCAGCGCGACGCGTAAATTTTCCAAATTCCCCTGAGCGACCGTCACAAACGGCTGCGGCAGCATGGCGATTTCCGCCGCGCCTGACGCCAACGCCGCCACGCATTCGCTGTGTTCGCTCTTCCAGTCTATACTGACATCTTTGTCAGGGTCCAAACCGTATTGCATGAATAAAAATCGCAACGCGTATTCCGGCGTGGCTCCCTTGCCGGACGCGACTATCGTCTTGCCCCGCAAATCCATCATGTTTTGAATATTTTCGCCCGTCTCGACGATATATAATACGCCTAACGTATTAATCGCCAGCGTGATTATATCGCCCTCCGTGCGATTATATAACACCGCCGACAGATTCGCCGGTACGCAGGCTATATCCAAATCGCCTTTGATTAACAACGGCGTGACCTCATCCGGCGACGCGGCAAGCGTAAAATCATAATCGCCCGGCAGATTATCATTTTCCGCGTCGGACATAAATTTCACCAATCCCATCGCCGTGGGGCCTTTTAACGCCGCGATCCGCGCCGTGACAGGTTCGGAATTTTCCTCCGCGTCTCCGACGGTTTCCCACGCGAACGCGTTTTCGCCGCTTTCACGATTTTCGCCGCCTTCATCCGGATTCTCCGCCGCTTCCGTGTTCACGTCGTTTTCAGCCGGATTTTCCGCCGCGTCATCCGCTTCCGTCATATCATTCGCGCTATTATTCGCGTTATTATTTCCGCCGCAGGCCGCCAAAGAGAGTATCAGGCATAACGCCAGTAAAATTACGCCGGCTTTTTTTATAAAATTATTCAATTTTATACGCGATCCTTTCGTGATTTTTATTTTTTCACTCCGGTTTTATCGATTTTGGGTTTAGATTTGGATTTAGATTGATCTTTCGGCTCGTATACTTTCGCGTCACAGCGGCCATACGTCCAAGTCAATTCGCGGATTTCTTTCGCCAGTTTATCCGTCAGACAGCCGGATTTTAACCGCCATTTCCAGTTGCCCTCGGCAATACCCGGAATATTAATCCGCGCTTCCGAACCCAATCCAAGATAATCCTGAATCTGCGCGACAAATAAATTCGCGATACTGCCCTGACCCCAGCGCAACAACGCGATTCGCGCCGATTCAGCGTCCTCGGCGCCTAAATATAATTTGACAAACGCTTTTTCGTCTTTGCGCGCGCCGTTATACCAGCCTTTTATTGTGTCGTTATCATGCGTACCGGTATAGCATACGCAGTTTTTAATATAATTATGAGGCAGATACGCGTTATCCGGACCGGAAAAAGCGAATTCTAACACTTTCATTCCGGGCAGTCCGGACGCGTCGCGCAACTCGTGAACGGCGTCGGTTAAAATGCCCAGATCCTCGGCGATATAATCCAACTGATGGAACCAGCTTGTCAAGACGCGCAATAAATCCATGCCGGGGCCTTTTTCCCATTGTCCGGTTTTCGCGCTGGTCGCGTTCGCCGGGATTGCCCAATAGCTTTCCATAGCTCTGAAATGATCAATCCGGATCACGTCAAACAACGCCGACGCGCCTTCCACGCGGCGGATCCACCAGCCGAAGCCGTCATTTCGCATGACTTCCCAATTATATAACGGATTGCCCCATAACTGTCCGTCCTCGGAGAAATAATCCGGCGGGACGCCCGCGACTTTCGCGGGTTTGCCTTTGGAATCCAATAAAAACTGATTTCTTTCGCTCCACACGTCCGAAGAATCAAGCGAAACATAGATCGGCAAATCGCCGATGATGCCGACGCCAATCTCATTGGCGTATTTTTTCAACTCATGCCACTGTTTGAAAAAGCAATACTGTTCCCATGTGTGATAGGCGACTTCTTTTTCTAAATCCGAATGCCATTTTTCCACAGCGTTCGGATCATGCCGCCGGATCGCCTCATCCGGCCACTCATACCACGGCAGGCCGTTATAATAATCTTTCACCGCCTGATATAACGTATAATCCCGCACCCACGGATGACGGCTCCGGAACGCGCGGGCGGCCTGCGCCGTCTCCGGCGTAATGCGTGAAAACGCCTTGCGCAATAACGTCAGTCTGGTTTCATGCAGATTGGCGTAATCAATCTCATCGCTTTGCGGGACTTGCGCGTCTTTCAGTTCCGACGGCATTAACAATCCCTCTTCGGAGAGTTTGTCCAGATCGATAAACAGCGGATTCCCGGCGAATGTGGACAGACTGGTATACGGCGAGTCATTGGCGACCGTGGGGCCAACGGGGAGAATCTGCCACCAGCGCTGTCCGGCGGCTTTCAGGAAATCCACAAATTCATACGCGTTTTTCCCCAGAGAACCGATGCCGTAATCCGACGGCAGGGAGAATACCGGCGTTAAAATGCCGGATGAACGCTTCATAATCATCTCTCCTTTACAAAATCCGCGAAAATTACGCGTTTTTTCCCGCGCCGATAATAGCGAACGCGAGCAAAATTTCCGGCGCGGTCCGCGTATCGTTATGATTATAGCATGATTAATTTTATATCGCAATATTTTTATTCCGAACGGGCGTGATATACTCATACTCGCCGGGAATATACTTGATCCGGATTGTTTCCCCGGCGTTATATTTCACGGAGGAAAAAAATCCTTTGTTTTCCCGCCGCGCGCCGTTTTCGTCCTGATAGGCGACATAAACAAGATACGATCCGCCGCCGTCCGGATCCGCGTCGTACTCACAGCGCAATACGACGCCGTCCGTCTCCACGCCTGACTGTTTAATCTTTTTTTCGCGCAGAAACGCGGGTACGGCCAACGCCGCGAACGCGGCAAGCGCAATCAGACCGAAAACCCATTCTCCGTGTCCTTGCAAAAGTTCCATCATCATAACGCCTCTTTCAGAAGTTCAAGATTATTTTACGCGTCTGTTTTTTATGATTACAAAATATTCCCCGGCTCTCTCCTGTTTCGCGGCGATATGGAATAATTTCCCGTCTATTGAACTTGTATCCGGACAGCGGGAATGATATAATATTTATTATTTTATTATCATAATTAGAGCGTAAAGGGGCATATTGGATTATGAAAAAGATTATCGCGGACATACACACGCACACGATTGTAAGCGGCCACGCGTATGGAACGATACGGGAAAACGCGCGGGCCGCCGCCGAACAGGGTTTGCAAGTTCTGGGCTTCGCCGAACACGCGCCCGGAATCCCCGGAACGTGCGATCCGTTTTATTATAATAATCTTCAAGTGATTCCGAAAGAGATCGACGGCGTGAGATTGATTTTCGGCAGTGAGATTAATATATTAAACACCGGGGAACTGTCGCTTGAACAACGCTGGATTGATAAATTAGATTTCGCGATTATCGGCATTCATCGGGAGTGTTATCACGATGTCGGACGGGAAGCCAACACGGAAAATGTAATTAATTGCATGAAAAATCCGAAAGTAAAAGCCGTGTCGCATCCTGATGACGATCACACGCCGCTGGATTACGAACGGCTGGCGCAAGGCGCGAAAGAATACGGCGTGGCGCTGGAATTCAACAACAGTTCGCTGATGAAAACCCATGTCCGCTGGAACTGCGTGGAGAATTATAAAACCATGCTGAAATACTGCGAAAAATACCGCGTGCCGATTGTGATTGATTCCGACGCGCATGACCCCAGCGCGGTAGGCAAATTAGATATGGCGAAAAATTTTATTGAATCCGTCGGTTTTGATGAGCGTTTAATATTAAGCGTGGATAAAGATAAAATTTTAAGTTTTCTTGGAATTAAATAAAATAATATAAAAATATAAAATATTATAAAAAGCATTCGAGAATCAATACGATCAGACAGCAGGAGACGGCCACGGGGAACAGGCCGAGGCCAAGCCAAGATAAAATAATCCCAAGAACCAACGCCGCCGCGCCCGCGATTGGGGAACGCGTCGCGTCGATAATCGCCGGAAACGTCATGACGGCAAGCGTAATATACGGGACGTAATATAAAAATGATCTGACAAAGCGATTGCGGATCTCTCGCCGGAAAATGGTCAAAGGCAAGACCCGGATCGCGTAAATCACGATTGCCATGACAGCAAGATAAATATAAATATTACGCTCCACCGGATATTTCCCCCTTTGAATCCGTTCCGGGCTGATCTCCGGATGATATATTTTCCTGATTTTCGTCAACGGGGAAACACGCCGCCGCGAGCGCGGACAAAATCAGCGTGAGTAATATCGTCCGGGATCCGCCGGAAAGGGCCGGTAAAAATCTTG
>CAJOQY010000023.1 GCA_905236835.1 uncultured Oscillibacter sp.
AATAATAATAATATATTATATTATATAATTATATAAAAATTTCAGCGTGAAAATCCGGCGGAAAACGGAAAGGAGGCGGCGGATATTATGATTATTATTATCATATTGATTGTCATCGGCGTGATAATCGCCGCCGCCGCGCTGTTGTCAGGCGGAGGCAAACAAAAAGCCGCGGAAACTCCGGAGAATCATGACGCGTCATCAGACGCGGCCAAAGAGGTTTTGAAAAAAACGGATCAGAAATGGTCAGAAGCCGTATACCGCGCGGGTCTGGAGAAATCTTACGGCAAATTCAATGCCATGCGTTCCCCCGCCACCGGGGCCGAGTCCCGGCATATCATCGGCGATGACAGCGTTTACGAAATCCCGCGCCTGTCCAACAAAGCCACCGTGTTTTCCAATCCGTCCGCGAAATCGTTGTTGTCCCTCAAACGGCATTTGATTTTAACCGCCCCCGGCGGACACGGGAAATCTATCCTGATGCGTTATTTGTTTCTTACCGCCGCTTCTTCTTTCATGCGCCACCGGAGCGACGAAATCCCAGTCCCGCTGGAAGCGGAACATCTGCGCGCGATAGCCGCCGACAACGCCGATCCGTCCGGCGTGATTCACGCGCGTATGCGCGATCTCGGCATTGACGTTTCCCGCGAACAGCTTGATCATGACCTGCAAACCGGCTGGTTTCTTATTTTATTGGACGGCTTTGACGAACTGTCCGGACCGGAAGCCGACGCCGTCGCGGAAAAATTAAAAACATTTCGCGCGACCCGTCCCGGCGTCGCCTTGTTCGCCGCGACCCGTCCCGACGGCGCGAAGCCGTTGACCGGCTTTGTCACGCTGGAAATAATGCCTTTCAGTCAGGGCGAAGCCATCCGGCTGGCGAAAAAACTGACCGCCGGACAGGAACGCGACGCCGATTTCCCGCGCCGCCTCCGGGATCATTTTTATGACGATTATCCGAAATTCACGGAAAATCCGTTGTTATTATCCATGTTTTGCGCGGCGTATTTATCCGCCGAAGCCAAACCGGATCAGCCCGCCGTGTTTTTCGACGCCGCGTTCGACGCCGTAACCGGTGAAAAAAACTGGAGACATTTTCGATGTCACGAGAATCTGAGCCGGGACGCGTTTAAACGCGCGTTCGCGTGTTTCTGTCAGCAGACTTATTTTCTGGAACAGGACGCTTTCGGCGCGGCGGAAACGCCGTCTATTTTAGAACGCGCTTTGCGGGAATCCAATTCAGCCGGATCGCGCGATAATAATATTATTATCAATCCGGAGGATATTTTAAACGATCTGCGGGACCGCGCGTTCGTACTGGTCCGGGACGGGAATTATTACCGCTTCGCCCATCCGGGATTTCAATCCGCGTTCGCCGCGTTGTACGACATCCGCGAACTGCCGGAAGAACAAAGAAAAAGCCATTTCCGTTCCCTGATTTCCGATCCGTCATGGGAAAAATGGATGGAATATTATGCTATGCTCTATCAATTGGAACCCCAACGCTTCGGATCCGAACTGCTGAAAGAATATATACAAGACTTAACGCTCCGGATTGAATCGGGCGCCGAGGATCCGGATATTGCTTATTTAAAAGCCATGTCCGTTATGATCCCATGGGAATATGATCCCGTCCGTGATCTGGTCATTCCGCGCGCCGACAGGGGATACGGTCTCAATATCCGCGACAACGCCGCCGCCGCGCTGTTCCGCAAGCATATCTTGGGCGCGGATTTGTCCAGCCGCCGCGATAATTTCAACTGGCAGGAAGTGGATCCGATTTTTCAGCGTCTGCATAGTCTAAGCTCTTATGAGGAAGTGGATGTACAATTAACCCCGGCGGAACGGCGTGTATTTTATCACGCGGCTGTCCAATCCGAACGCGTACCGGCAATCCGTGAGGCTATGCGCAAGTGGCTTGACGGACTGAAAAATCAATCATAAAAATAAAAAGCAATCAAGCGCAACCGCGCGATAAAAAACGCGGTAAAAACGCGAGATGAGATGGCATAATGAAAATAATGAAAAATAATTTGATAAAAAAATTAAAAATATCCGGCGCGTTTTTACGCCGTTATAAACTCCCGCATATCTGGTTATTGATAGATATATTATTATTATCGCTTTATATGCTCTGCCGGACAAATCGCGCGTGGATGAATATTTTAACGCGAGAATTGACAGGACCGTTACAGGCGTTTCTTGGCCGTCTCTGCGCGCGTGTCAATATATCCGTTATGGAAATTTTGACCGCGTCGGCGGTTTTGATCGCTGTCGGCTATGTGATATATAATTTAATTATTATCATCCGCGCGAAAGGACAGGAGAATCAACCGCGCCGGAATCAGATCAAATGGCGTATGAAAAAAAGCTATATCGCCGTATTATATGGCTTATGCGCGTTTTTGTCCGTGCAGGCGTTATTCTGTCTGATGTGGGGCGTCAATTTCTGGGCGGATAGCTTTCAGGATTGTTCCGGATTATACGCGCGGCCCGTATCTTTTGAGGATTTACAGGCCGTGACGGCATATTTCGCGGAAAACGTGTCACAGGCCGCCGACGGCGTGGAACGGGACGAAAACGGCGCTTTCGCGGTTTCACGAGAATATATTTTATCCAAAGCCCCGGAAATTTATGACAATCTTGAAAAAATTTATCCGTTTTTAAAATTTGATGATGTCGGCGTGAAATCCATGGCGTTTTCGCGCCTGATGAGCCGGATGGATTTCACCGGGTTTTACTGTTCGTACACGGGAGAGGCGAATGTCAATATAGACAGTCCGGCGTGCTTATTGGCGTCCACCTGCGCGCATGAGATGGCGCATCAAAGGGGTTTCGCGTCGGAACAGGAATGTAATTTTTTAGCTGTTTTGGCCTGCGTCACAAGCGGCGATCCGGTGTATACATACTCGGGTTATCTGATGGGCTATATCTATCTCGGCAACGCCTTATGGGAAGCCGATCAGGACGCGTATCGGGCGATTCGCGCGACGCTGCCGGATACGGTCCGGGCGGATCTGCGGGAAAATAACGAATATTGGGATCAATTCCGGGATACGATTGTAAAGACCGTATCGACGAAAGTCTATGACGGGATATTAAAAAGCTACGGCGACAGCCGGGGCATTCGTTCTTATGGCGCGATGGTTGATTTGCTGGTGGCGTATTATAACGGGGACGCGCTGGCGGTAAATAATAATAATTATAATTATAATCAGGAGGCGGCGGATTGAATAAAATTAAAAATTTAATATCAAATTTATTGCGGAGTACGGCGATAAAAAACGGAATCTGGATGTATTTATTGCAATTTTTTAACGCTGTAGTCCCCATGCTGACATTGCCGTATTTGACGCGCGTACTCGGCGCGGAAGTGTACGGCGTGTTCACAATCGCGTTAAATTTAATCATGTATTTGCAAGTTGTCGTGGAGTATGGATTTAATTTATCCGCCACGCGAAAGGCGGCGTTGCGCGGGCGTGACGGACTGGATCAGACATTTACGGCGGTTTTATGCGCCAGAATGATATTATTAATCTTATGCGGCGGATTTATTATTCTATACGGCGTCTTGCACATGGACAACGCCAACGCCGCCCGCGCGCTTGGAATTTTATTTTTATGCTTAATCGGGAGTTGCGTACAGGTCAATTGGATTTTTCAGGGCTTGCAGGAAATGCGGTATATTTCGCTTGTAAATATTATATCGCGTGTAATCTCGATGATATGCGTATTTATATTTGTCCGGACGCCGGATGATTTATTATTATATTGCCTGTTATATTCCATATCGCCGCTGTTAAGCGGTTTTATTGGCCTCGTTCTGGCCTGTCGGCGGTATGGATTAAGATTAATAAAAATATCTTATCTGGAGATTATATCGGAATTAAAAGACGGCTTTTATGTGTTCACCACGGAATTAAGCGCGAAGGTATTCAGCGCGATAGGCGTTACTTTTATGGGAATCATGGTGGACTGGTCCCGCATGGACAGCGCGGATGTGGGCATATTTGGGTCGATACAAAAATTGGCGACGATTTTGCAATTGGCATGGCTGCCGATTTCACAAGTATTATATCCCATTTCGGGACGCCATATGAAAGACGGTTTTTCCGCCGGAAAAGAATTCGTATACCGCGTCCGGCGGATTGTGTTACCGTTATTCGCGGGCGCGGCGCTGTTCATATCCGCGATTTCAAGATGGCTGGTTCCGCTTTTATTCGGTTCTGAATACGGCGCGCGGAGCTATTGGGCGATTCCGTTGTTATTATGGCTGGTATTGGCGATTAACAACGGCTTTTTTGGCGTGCATATTTTATTGGCAAGCGGGCATGACAAAGAATACAGCGGATGTTTTCAAATCGGCGTCGCGATTACGGTTGTATCAAACTGGATTTTAATTTATATATTTCAGGGGACAGGCGCGGCGATTGCCCCCGCGCTGTCGGAGGCCGCTCTTGGGATTTTGCTATATCGCCAAATCCGGAAACTGGATCAAAAAATAATATAAAATTATAATAATATAATATAAATCGCGTTTCAGCGTAAATTTTCGCGGGCGAAATTGACAAGCTCATCATGGTTATTTGACAAATCGCCGTCTATGACGCGTTCCAGCAGAACGCGCAAAGCGGCGCCAATCGCCGGACCGCGCAACCCGAGATTTTGCATATCAATCCCATTAACGGCCAATTGTTTCAGCGAAAAACACGCCGGTTTGTCCAAAACCTGTTGTAATAATATCACGGCTTGATCTAACTGCGCCTGACGTTCCCGGTATTCCGGGGATTGGGCTAAATTGTCCGCGCGTTTCAAATCAAACAGACGCTTGACATTTTCCGGCTCCATTTTTTTTAATAACCGGCGGATTTCCCGTTCCGTCAGCGGAATGGGCCTGTCATGCTGTTCGATCAAATCCAACGTCTGTTTGCGCAATAAATTCGGGCATCTTAATCGTTTCAGCATGATGTCAGCGATTTCACGGCTTTTGGCGGGATGTCCGTAAAAATGCCGCTGTCCGTCCGGCGCGGTGGTGCAGGTCGCGGGTTTGCCGATGTCATGCAGGAATAAAGCCAGACGTAAAGCCATATCATATTGAAACGGCGTTGAAAAACTGTCCAGAGCTTCCATCGCGTGGAGCGTATGTTCCCATACGTCATAACAGTGATGTTTGTTTTTCTGGTCAAAATTGATCATGGGCGAAATTTCCGGCCAGAATACGGCAATCACATCCGGAAACGCGCGCAAGACCGGAACGGCGTATTCGCCGCGAATTAATTTTGAAAATTCCATCCAGATTCGTTCCGGGGCGATTTCCGAAAGCAAATCACGATTGCGGCGCATCGCGGCGGCGGTTTCCGGTTCGATTTCAAACGCCGCCTGATTTTCTTTTGGACGCGACAGGACAGCGGCGAAACGCAATCCCCGCAAAATCCGCAGCGCGTCCTCGTTGAAACGCCGGTCCGGATCCTCCACACAACGCAGAATCCCGGCGTTTAAATCATCCTGCCCGTGATACGGGTCCCGTATTTCCCCGCGCTGATTGATCGCGATCGCGTTGACGGTAAAATCCCGCCTTTGCAGGTCTCTTCGCAAAGAATCCGTAAACGTGACGGAATCCGGGCGTCTGTGATCCGTGTAATCGCCGTCCACGCGGTAAGTGGTCACTTCAATGCCGCCCGTCGCGCCGGAACGGATCGTCATGGTCCCGTGTTTCAATCCCGTGGGAATCGCGCGTTTGCCGAATACAACGCGCATTTCATCGGGCGTCGCGCTGGTGGTCACGTCCCAATCTCGCGGCGTATGCCCTAACAGCGTATCCCGGACGCATCCGCCCACGCACCACGCCTCATATCCGGCGTCTTCCAGCCTGTTTAAAATATTCAGCGCCTCTTTCGGTATTACGCGCGCCGTCTCTGAGATCTCAAGTCCCTCTTTTTGATGATTCCCCGCCGCGAGATTCTTCCCGGACGCTGATAAATTTCCCCGCTTTTTCTTCGCGCGGGAACGCTTTTTTCTCCGCAACCGCCGCTTTTTTTTCATTTCCTCCTGATCCGGAAGGTTTTTCATGGACACACCGCCTTTTTCTGTTGCTTTTTCCCCTGTCAGGCATTATAATAAATTTTCCCGAAAGTTACAACAGAAAACCGGCGAAAAGTTTTGATCTTAATAAAAAATAAAATTTTATAATATTTATAAATATTATATTATAAATATTATAATTAATAATATAAAATATATTTCTATGCGGAATATAGCGCGGTCTGGAAAGGAAGTCTCGGTATGAAGCATACATCCCCCATTGAGGAATATTTTATCCCCGGCAAACGGGTTCATCTGGTCGGCATTGGCGGCGTGTCCATGTGTCCGCTGGCGGAAGTCCTGCGCGGCATGGGACTACAAGTACAAGGATCCGATATGACGGAAAGTCCGACGGTTCGGCGTCTGCGGGACGCCGGAATCCCCGTCGCGATCGGCCATAACGCCGAAAATTTAAAGCGCTGTGATTTTGTCATCCGGACCGCCGCCGTCGGGGACAGCAATCCGGAAATCGCCGGAGCCATCGCGCGGGGAATCCCGGTCTACGAACGCGCCGACGGCTGGGGCGCGATTATGCGGCATTACGCCAACGCTTTATGCGTGTCCGGCACGCACGGCAAAACCACAACGACTTCCATGTGTACGCATATCTTTATGGCCGCCGGAAAAGACCCGACTGTCATGATCGGCGGGACATTGCCCCTGCTTCACGCCGGATACCGCGTCGGACAGGGCGATACGATTATATTAGAATCCTGCGAATACCGGGACAGTTTTCTGCGCTTTTTCCCCACCGTCGCGGTGATTTTAAACGTGGAAGCCGATCATCTGGATTATTTCAAAGATTTAGATCAAATCCGGCGCTCTTTCCGGCGCTTCGCGGAACTCGTTCCGGAAAATACCGGTCATGTGATTGTCAACGCCGACAACGACAGCGCAATGGAAGCCTTGCGCGGACTGAACCGCCCTGTATTCACGTTTTCCATGCGTGACAACTCCGGCGACTGCCACGCCGAAAATATTATTTATCATCACGGCACGCCGGAATTTGATATATGGATACGCGGCGAATTATACGCCCATGTGAAATTACAGGTCTACGGGGATCATAATATCATGAACGCGCTTGCCGCCGCGTCCGCCGCTTATATTCTTGGCGTACCGGGCCGCGCCGTCGAACAGGGATTGTCCGACTTTACCGGCGCGGGACGGCGTTTCCAGAAAAAAGGCTCGTTTCACGGCGCCGATATTTACGACGATTACGCCCACCATCCCGACGAACTTCATGTTTTATTAGATTCTATACAAAATTTAAATTATCAGCGCGTTATTATCGCGTTCCAGCCCCATACCTATTCCAGAACCGTCAAATTATTTGATCAATTCGTACAGGAATTAAAACGGGCGGACATCGCCATTCTCGCGGAAATTTACGCCGCGCGGGAAGAAAATACTTTCGGCGTCTCGTCCGCCGATCTGCGCCGTGAAATCCCGGGGGCCATCTATTGCTCCACACTGGAAGAAACGGCGGACCGTCTGCGGGAACTGGCGCGCCCCGGCGATTTAATCATTACCGTCGGCGCGGGCGATATATACCGCGCCGGGGAAGCCCTGATCCAATCCAATCAAGATTAAATCAAATTTCAAATCATATCATCAAACCGATACGGGACAGGATTTCATATCCCATTATTCAGCTTGACCCATACAACGGTTTATGGTAAAATTTTATCCGTGAGGCGGCTGAAATCCTTAATTCTCGCCGCTCCACGGATATTTTTATCTTTGGGGGAATGCCTATGAAAACAGCGTGGAAAATACCGCCGCTGTTCGCGCTTCTGATTGCCCTGTTATGCGTCCCGGCGTTGGCCGGGGATGTTGAGTTACTGGCCATGACAGGTTCCGGACAGTGTGGTAAATATATTACATGGAATCTGAACGCCGCCGGGAAACTGATAATTACAGGGAGAGGCGATTTTTACGGCGAGAACGACGAAAATTATCTCCCGTGGCGTAATTTTGGACGGTATATCGTAGATGTGACTGTCAGCGACGGAATCGCCGCTGTCCCGGATTACGCTTTCCGAAATTGCGATTATCTGGAATCCGTCACACTTGGAAAGGACGTGAAGTCTATCGGGCAAAGCGCGTTTGAAAACTGTAGCCGTTTGACTGGTATTTTAAGCGCTGGAAGTTTGGAAACAATCGGTGAGGCGGCGTTCGCCTATTGCCCCGCGTTGACTGATTTTGACTTTGCGGGAGTTAAGACAATCGGTGAGGCGGCGTTTGACAATAGCGGGCTTGTAAATCTTATCATACCGGACAGCGTTCAGGAGATCGGAGAAAGCGCGTTTGGCAACTGCATGAAACTTGAATCGATTTCAATCGGTCAAGGCGTTACTTACTTGGACAGCTATGTTTTTTCTTGCCCTGTATTGAAAACTGTCACAATCCCCGTAACAGTCACAGCGATTGACGAGAACGCGTTCCACGGCAATGACTTTTTGACGGTATATTACGCTGGGACCGCCGCGCAATGGGACAAAATCAGAGGCGGCGGCGCGGATAGCCTTGCATATCAGGCATGGAAAATCCATTTCGAGAGTACCGGGCCTGAAAACGCCGCGCCGATGACATTTCAAATAAAAAATGTTTCTTTTCGAGAAAACCGTGTAAATTTTACAATAAGCGCCGCGTCAAACGGGATACAGAATTTGTATTTCGTTGTGGCGTATTATGAGGAAAACGGACGCTTTATTGACTTTTACAATCACTATATTTCGTTGCCCCGCGATATAGGGGAATACAGTCAATGGCAATGGAATTTTGATTCCGAAAAAGCGGCTTTCGCGAAAATCATGTTTTTAGACGGAAATCTCAAACCGATTAGGACGGCTATCTCCGGAACGGTGGAACATTGATTAGATTATCAGCCGCACGACGCGTTATCTGTTCGCGCCGTGCGGTTTTTATCATGTTAAAAACGGCGATGTTCCATGCGTCAGTGTACCGCGGTTGATTCCGCCCGTTATTCTCCCCGCGCCGCCAGATTCACCAGCGCGACAGCCCCAACGGATAATATCAATGGAATACAGCCGTCAATAAATCCCGCCGTATACGGCAGACGATAATATAAAATATAACAAATCAAACTCCCAATCATGGACGCTAATATAATACCCGTCAGCAAAATTCCCGCCATATCGGAAACGCTGTCAGTCCGGTAGAGAAAATTTACCGCGCAAAATTCCAGAACCGTCCACGCGGTAATGATCAGCAATTCCGACGTGACCTGACGATGAAAAATCAAACGCGTCCCTGATAATAGCGCCGCGTAAATAATCACACCGGCGATGACAATCCAGAGATTGCGGACGCCGGGACGCGGCGCCGGAATTTCCGTATTCAACGCCCGTCCCATCAGATACAGACCCGCCATTCCCGCGAGAAACGCCAGCGCGAGCAAGACAGATCCCGCCATACTGTTTCGCGGTTTCGGCGGACGAAACGTGACAATCCACCACGCCAAATAAAAACAGCCGCATAAAGCCATGATCCAATTACCTGTCAACAGCGTTTTGACCGGATTTTCCATTTTTCATCCCCCGTTTCGCCGTCGTCATGATAGATCCCCGTTCTCCCCGTTCAGCGTTCGCAACGCCCGGACCGCTTCACGCCGCCGCAGTCCCGCGCTGTCCGGAATCTTGATCCAATGCGCGCGGATTTCCGGCTCCGTCCGAAAACAGTCATAATCATCGAGAATGACATATTTTTTTGGGGGCTTGTCTCTCAGCCAGAGGGCGATTTCCTCTCCCTTGCTTCCCATCAGCGGCGTTACGTCCGCGATTGGCGTTTTGTTTTTCGCCAGACGCGTATATAAATCATCTATCAGCGCGCGGCATATCGGATCATCTTCCATGTAAAGCGCGTCCCGCCATGACGAGGACAGCACAATCCGCGCGCCGGACCGTCTGACCAGCCAGCGTAGCCAAAATAAACCGACAGGATCAAACACCTGTTTTTCCATCGGCAGGCGAAGCCATTTTGTCAGGCGCGTACTCAGCGGCGTACACAATACGCCGTCTATATCCAGAAAAATAATATAATTATCGCTTTTATCAGCCATTATAATTTCATCAGCGCGATATTTTCCCGTATATCGTCAATAAAGCCGCTCTCGCTATATTCTTTGGCGCGCAGAATCGCGTTTGTAATCGCCCGCGCGTCCGACGAACCGTGCGCCTTGATAACCGGCTTTGTAATCCCCAGAAACGCCGTGCCGCCCACTTCCGACGGATCCAGCGCCTTACGCAGATTGGATATATCCTTTTTGATCATCGCCGCCGCGATTTTCGTTTTCGTATTGCTTAAAAACGTCGCTTTTAGCTCTTTCAATAAAAATTTCGCCGTGCCTTCCATCGTTTTTAACATCACATTCCCGGAAAACCCGTCGGCGACGACGACATCCGCGCCGCCCATCATAGCGTCGCCCGCCTCGATATTGCCGATAAATCTCAGCCGCCCGGCCTCGTCCGCTTTCTGTAACAAAGCATACGTCTCCTTGCGCAACGCGTCGCCTTTTTCCGCTTCCGCGCCGATATTCAACAGCGCGACGCGCGGACGCGCGATCCCCAGCGTCCGCCGCGCGTAATAACCGCCCAGATAGGCGAACTGCGTCAAATATTCCGGCGTACACTCGGCGTTGGCCCCGCAG
>CAJOQY010000024.1 GCA_905236835.1 uncultured Oscillibacter sp.
ATAAGCCGAGGTGATAGTATGGCGGCCACGGCGTTACAGGATGGGATTTTCGCTTTTTTCTGCGCGGCGGGAATCGCGGCGACAATCTGGACGGCGGCAAGCGTATTTTTGCGCGCCGGACGCCCGATAATCCCGGGATTGTTATTGATTCTGCCGTTACGCGGCGACGCGCCCGCGATGGAACAGGATGTGCGCGAATTACGAAGAATCGCGTACAATCTGCCGGGGGCGAAATTGATATTGGCGGACTGCGGATTGACGGATGACGCGCGGAAACTGGCGCGTTATCTGGCGCGGCGGGAATCCGGCGCGATTTTGACGGAGCCGAAAATTGATATAAATTGGATTTACACGGGAGAACGCGCGGAAATATAAAGAAAAATCCAGAGGGCGGAAGCCGACGCCGTCCAGCGGCGGCGGGATTTGATATTGCTGATACGGGAGAAAACGATATGGACAGACTGCCGGAAGGTCCGGAAAACGTGATATTGACAGGCATAATCCGGGACGTGGTGTTTGAGAATCCGGAAAACGGCTATACGGTATTGAAAATGCTGGACGGCGGCGGGGAAGAGATTGTGATAACGGGCGGTATTCCCGCCGCCGCGCCGGGGGAATATTTACGCGTGTCGGGTACATGGGAACAGCATCCGAAATACGGCCCGCAACTGCGCGTGAATACGCTCGAACGCGGTCTCCCGGAGGATAAAGAGGCGATTTTCGCGTTTTTGTCGTCCGGGGTCTGCGGGAAAATCCGGGTCCGGACGGTCAAACGAATTGTGGACGAATACGGGGAAAAAAGTCTGGAAGTTCTGGAATCGGACGGCGCGGAAGAAAAATTATGTAAAATCAAGGGCGTCACGCAAAAGAAAGCGCGTGAGATTGTAACCGCTTTCCGGCAGTCGATGGGATTGCGGCGGCTGATGGAATTTCTGGGGAAATATCAGATCCCGCCGGTCTTGGCGATGAAATTAAAAGAACGGTATGGCGATCACGCGATGGGGGAAATTCGGCGGAATCCGTATTTGTTATCGGACAGTGATTTCGGCGTCGGGTTTCAAATCGCGGATCGGATCGCGATGGATTTTGGATTCCCGGAGGACAGTCCGGAACGGGCCGAAGCGGCGGTATTGTTTGAGCTAAATTATAATGAAAATAACGGCCATGTGTTTTTACCGGCTGGAAAATTGATTCAGGCGACGGCGCGTTTATTAAATTGTGATGAAATATTGCCGGAGCGGGCGTTAAAAAATTTAATCGAAAGATTTGAAATCTATCGGGAGGAAATCGCCGGGGAGGACGCGTGTTATCCGCGCCGGACGCGGGACGCGGAAGTTTTGATCTGCGAAAAATTAAATATTTTATTATCGCGGGCGGAGTTTGAGCATGATTTCAATCATTTAAATATAAATAATAATATAAATAATAATATAAATAAAATAATCGGGGAGATTGAGGAATCACAAGGCGTGACTTACGCGCCGAAACAGCGGGAAGCGGTGGAACTGGCGGTATCAAAAGGCGTGATGATTTTAACCGGCGGTCCGGGGACCGGCAAAACGACGGCGGTCCGGGGAATCGCGGCCTGTTTTCAAAAGATGGGTTTGTCCGTCGAGTTATGCGCGCCGACGGGACGCGCCGCGCAAAGATTGTCGGAAGTCACGGGCATGGAAGCCCGGACGATACACAGAATGCTTGGCATGAACTGGGACCGCGCGACGCGGAACGTGATTTTCAGCAAATCGGAAGATGATCCGATAGAGGCTGACGCCGTGATTGTGGACGAGATGTCCATGGTGGATTTAATTTTATTCGCGGCGTTATTAAAAGCGTTAAAACCGGGGACAAGATTGATATTAGTCGGCGACGCGGATCAACTGCCGTCCGTGGGCGCGGGCAATGTGTTTGGCGATTTGATCCGAAGCGGGAAAATCCCCGTGATATTTTTACGCGAGATATTCAGACAGGCGGAACAGTCGGCGATTATCCGCAACGCCCACGCGGTCAATCTTGGGGAAACGCCCTGTTTATCTAATCAGCAGGGGGATTTTTTCTTTTTATCCCGGCGCGATATGAAACAGGCGGCGCGGACGATTGTGGATTTATGCAAAACGCGCCTGCCGGAAAACATGGGCATTCCCGCCGGACAGATTCAAGTATTGACGCCCACCCGGAAAGGCCCCTGCGGAACGGAATATTTAAATCAATTATTGCAAAACGCGTTAAATCCCAGAATCCCCGGCGGACGGGAAATCCAATGGGGATCGCGCGTATTCCGGGAAGGGGATCGGATTATGCAAATCCGCAATGATTATGATATTATCTGGAAGCGTCAGGACAGCGGCGCGATTGGCACGGGGATATTTAACGGCGATGTGGGTTATATCGCCGAGATTGATCCGTCCGGACGCTGGCTGGCGTTGAATTTCGACGGACGCGAGGCCGCTTACGCGTTGGAAATGCTGTCGGAAATCGAGCTTGCCTACGCGATGACGGTGCATAAATCACAGGGAAGCGAGTATCCGTGCGTGATAATGGCGGCGACGCCCGCCGCGCCGGGACTGATGGTCCGGGGCGTGTTGTATACCGCCTTGACCCGCGCGCGGGAATTGTTTATCGCCGTCGGGGACAGTCAAGTGATCAAAAATATGGCGGCGCGTGATCGGAAACAACGGCGTTATTCCGGCCTGCGCTGGCGTCTGGCGCATGAGATATAACCAATTTCAGGAAATCCCTTGATTGCGTCCCCCATGTTTTTATTTTGATTTTACGGCGCGGCGGCGGGATGGCTCCCAAAAAGAATCCGCCGCCGTTTTTTCACGTTTCCGCTTGCGCATTGCCGTTTTGTATGAGATAATATTATCAGCAATTTGAGAACCGCCGGAAGAGGAAGGATTTTATTATGACACAAAACGAATTATATCCCAAAAAAATCGCGTTCCTGACGGATTCCTGCGTGGATGTGTCGCGGGAGATATTGGACCGGCATCATGTGTATACAATTCCCATGCGGATTCTTTGTTCAGACGGGGAATATCTCGACGGGGTGAATATTCAAAGCCGTGAAATTTATAACCGTTTGAAAGCCGGGGATCTTCCCCGGACATCCCTGCCCCGCACGGAAGATGTCGAAACCGTCCTGCGACGGATTATTTCCGACGGCTATGACGGCGTGATTGCCATTATGCTTTCCGGCGGACTGTCCGGGACGTATAATTTAACGCGTCTGGCGGCGGAAGCGATTGACGAAGAGGCGGAAAATTTATTTCGTATGCGGGTATTTGATTCCCGAAGCGGTTCGCTTGGTCAGGCGATGATTATTTTACAGGCGGCGGAGGATTTGGAAAACGGCATGGGCTGGGACGAACTGACCCGAAGCCGCGTGCCGTTTTTAATCAAGCATACATTTCCGTTTTTTTCCGTGGATACGCTGGAATATCTGCGCAGGGGCGGACGCGTCGGAAGAATCACGGCGGCGGCGGGGACATTATTGCAAATCAAGCCGATTCTGACATTCGCCGACGACGGGCAATTAACATCTATCGCGCGGGCGCGGGGACGGCATCAAGTGATCGGCAAACTGGTTGATTTAGCCGTCCGGCATTGCGGGGAGGGTAAAAATTATAATCTCGCGGTCGCCAACGGCGGGGACAGTGAGGGTATGGAACTTGTGCGAAATCAATTAACAGCCGCTTTGCCGCATTATCGTCATTTATGGGACGGCGAAATCGACGGGACATTGAGCGTTTATATTGGCGACGGCATTTTGGGCGCCGCCGTGCAGATCTTGGATGAAAATAATAAAACAGGATGATAAAATAAATTAAAAATTCACGCCGAACGCGGCGAATAACTCATCGCCGATCCGTTCCCGCCATTGGGCGTATAAAGGCGCGGTCCGGACCCGGAACGCTTCCAGCTCATCCGGGGTCAAAATCGTGACTTCCACGCCGGACTGCGTGAAATTCTCCAAAATCGCGCTTTGTTGTTCCCGAACCGCCGCGATTTCCGCCGCGCAGGCTTCCGCCGCCGCCGCCCGGAAGATTTCTTGATCCGACTCGCTCAGTTCCTCCCAGAACGCGCTGGACGCGCTCAGGCAAATCGGATCATAAGAACAATTCCAGAGCGTCAAATAACGCTGAATTTTATAAGTATTGTCAGATTGAATCAAATCCAGCGAATTTTCCTGACCGCTTACGCCGTCGGACCGCAGCAGCGGGAAAGCGGCGTCCCAGCCCATCACGGCGGTACTGGCGTTTAAACGCGCGAATAACTCGGACAAAAAATGATTGCGCGGAATCCGGATCGTCAGGCCGGACAAATCCGCCGGGGAGACCACGGAGCGTATATTATTTGTAATCTGCCGGAAGCCGTTTTCGCCCAGCGCCAGCGGTTCACAGCCCATTTCGCGGATTAAATCAAATACCGCGTCTTTCCCCGCGCCGTTGAATAAAATCTCATCCGCCTTTTCATAATCCTGAAACAAAAACGGCATTTCCACCACGGCGAGTTTCTCCTGAAAAATCTGCATATCCGACAGCGCGTGCATATCCAATTCCACGCCGTTGTTGATCAGATTTTCCACGCCGGCCTCCGCGTTGCCCTCCGTGAGTTCCTCGCCGGGATAAATCGTGATTTTATAGCGTCCGCGCGTCTGTTTTTCTACCGCGTCCCGGAACTGTTCCGCCGCGGCCATCCACGCGGAATCCTCGGACGCGGTGACGTTCATGCGTAATTCCCGGCTTTGGCGTCCGCATCCGGACAGCGGGAAGGCGCATAACAGGCATAATAAAATAAACAAAAGCGCGGGCGCCGCCGACTTTTTCATAAGCATTTCTCAATTTCCCCCGTCGTGTAAATAATTTTAATAAAATAATAAAATTTTAAATTCAATAAATTTTATCGCTTTGATTATAGCCTTTTTCGCCGCCGTTTGTCAAGACAGGCGCGGCAGATAAAACCTATAATAAAATTATAAAAAAAACCGTACAAAATAGGGCTACCCAAAAGGCGCGGAATATGATATGATAACTTATCACGCGATGATTTGAACGCGCCTGAAACTCGGGATATAAAATCAGGATATAAAACAGGATGTGACTGTATATGGCGGCGAAATATAAAATTTATACGCTTTTATGCGCGCTTTTGATTGGCCTCACGCTGTCCGGATGCGACGGCGCGCCCAGTTTTACCCTCAATCCGCAGGATTTATACGCCTTGCCGCGTCTGCCCGCCAAATATACGAAATTAAGCAATCTGTTGGGCGAAATGCTCAACAGCGGCGCGGAATACGCCGCGCCTTTATCCGGATCAAATATCCAGTCCGTACAGCTGGTCGATCTGGACGGGGACGGATGGGAGGAGGCCGTGGCCTGTCTACGGACTCCCGGCGAGGAAAAGACGCTGAAAATATATATTTTCACCGCGGCGGACGGCGATAATTATCAATTATTAAAAACCATTGAGGGTTCCGGCGCGTCAGTCTATTCTCTGGCCTATACGGATATGGATCGCGACGGCAAACTGGAAATCGCCGTGGGCTGGAACGCGGCGGCGGAACTGCGGGTACTGGAAATTTACGCGCTGAACCGTCCCGATCCGCTGGTCCGCACGGATTATGTCAAATACGCGACGGGGGATTTTGACGAGGATGAACGGTTGGAATTGATCGTCCTGCGCACCGGTTCGGAGGGCGACAGCGCGGCGGAGTATTATAATTGGCGGGAGGACGGGAATCTCGGCCCGTATTCCAGCGCGCGGATTTCCGTCACGATGGCGGAACTGGCCCAGCAGGGCCGCATACGCGTCGGCGTTTTAAAAAGCGGACGGCCCGCGCTGTTCGTCACGGGCGTGACGGCCCAAAATATGGCCGTGACGGATGTTCTGGCCCTGCGCGGCGGCGAGTTTGTCAATCTGGCTCTTGATCCGTCCACCGGCGTTTCGCGTGATATTACGCCGTTTTTCTCCCTCTATCCCGGCGAAATGAATTCCGACGGCATTACGGAAGTCCCGCGCGCCGTTCCGTTGAGCGCGCGCGATCCCAGTCCGACGCCGACGCCGACAAACACGCCGACGCCAACCCCCGCGCCGGAATCCGATCCCGATCCCAATTCCGACAGCGATTTGAATTCCGATTCTGATTCCAATCCTGACAGCGGAGCGAATTTAAACACGGCGGTTATGCCGACGCCCGTTCCGACATCGGCCTTGACATTCAGGCCCGTCCCCGTCTCCGCCACGCCGACGCCGGTTTCCACAGCCGCGCCGACCATGACGCCAACGCCGACAGCTACCCCGACGCCAACCATCGCGCCGGATCAGTATTTCATCGAATGGCGTCAATATGATCTCTCCGGCGCGCCTGTAACAATCCTGCGTACTTATCATAATTCCGACAACGGATGGTATCTGCGTATCCCGGATTCATGGAACAATCAATTTTCCGTCTCCCGTTCCAGTTCCACCGGCGAGGCCGCCGCGACGTTCTCTCTGCTGAAAGACAATCGCCCGTTTCTGCGGATTTCCGCTTTGAGAGGCTCTGGACGGGAAGTCCGATCCGTGCGCGGGGAACGGTTCACGTTAAGCCGTCAGCC
>CAJOQY010000025.1 GCA_905236835.1 uncultured Oscillibacter sp.
AATCACAGGTTTTTTAGAAAATCGCAATATTCAGACGCGTCTTTTATTCAGCGGGAATTTAATCCGCCATCCCTGTTTTGATTCTATTCGCAATACCGACGCTTATCGCGTATGCGGGGATTTGAAAAACACGGATTTTATTATGCAAAACAGTTTCTGGCTCGGCGTCTATCCCGGCATGACGAATGATATGCTGGATTATATGGCGCGAAGCGTTACAGACGCGGTACGATAAACAAAACATAAAATTACATTCAAGAGCGATATAATACGATATAATCATTGAAAGGAAAAATATATGCCGGTATTTGTAATAGGCGAGATTGGCATTAATCACAACGGAGATTTAGAACTTGCGAAGCGGTTAATTGACGCGGCGGCGGCGTCGGGATGTGACGCGGTCAAGTTCCAAAAACGAACGGTAAACGCCGTCTATACGCAAGAATATTTGGACAGTCCGCGTGAAAGCCCGTGGGGGACAACGCAACGCGCCCAAAAAGAGGGATTGGAATTTGGACAAAAAGAATATGATATAATTGATATTTATTGCCGCGAAAAAAATATCTCATGGTTCGCGTCCTCGTGGGATATTGAGTCACAGCGTTTTTTACGGCGTTATCGTTTAAAATATAATAAAATCGCTTCCGCCATGCTGACGCGGGATGATTTATTAAAAGAAATCGCTTCAGAAGGACGCTATACTTATATATCAACTGGCATGAGCTCTTGGGATGAAATCGATCACGCTGTGGAAATTTTTCGGGCGGCTGGATGTCCGTTTGAATTAATGCACTGTAATAGCTCATATCCTATGGCGGAGCAAGACGCGAATCTTCGCATGATTGGGGAGTTACGGAAGCGATATAACTGCCCCGTGGGTTACAGCGGACATGAAACGGGAATCCGGGTCAGTCTTTTAGCCGTAGGCGCGGGCGTTTCGTCTATTGAACGCCATATTACATTGGATCGCAATATGTACGGATCCGATCAGAAAGCGTCTATCGAACCGGAAACGCTTCGTGAACTGGTATCGGAAATCCGGCGGGCGGAGCGAATCATGGGAAACGGCGAGCGCGTACTCAGTGAGGCGGAACTTGCCGTAAAAGCGAAATTACGGGGATAAACATGATAAAATTAGTTATTTTTGATATAGACGGCGTATTGACTGACGGCAGTATTCTCATCAACGCGCAAGGACAGGAACAAAAACGCTTAAATTTGAAAGATATTGACGGCATATATGAATTGAAACGCCGCGGCTACCTGCTGGCGGCAATCACTGGAGAAGAAACGGAAATACTCTCTTATTTCCGAAAACGCTTTCCGTGGGATCGATTTATTTCCGGCTGTAAGAAAAAGGCGGAAGCTGTAAAATCGCTCTGTGAGGAATTGGGCGTCGAGCCGGAACGCGCGGCGTATGTCGGCGACGGGAAATATGATCTGGACGCGCTTTCTTGCGTGGGTCTCGCCGTCTGTCCCGCCGATTCCATTCGGGAAGCGCGTCTGTCGGCGGATGTGATATTAAGCCGTGCGGGCGGACAGGGTTGCGTATGGGAGCTTCTATCTGTCTTAGAGACAAAAGCCCGGCCCGCGAGTACGACGGCGTATTTTATCGCCCGTATGGAAGAACACAGCTTGATATTTAAAAATATGGCGTCGGATCAAGCTCTTATGACACGCGTGATCGAAACCGGAGAATATCTGGTGAAAGTTCTGCGGGAAGGGGGACGCTTGTTTCTGTGCGGCAACGGCGGCAGCGCGGCGGACGCGCAACATATAGCGGCGGAATTTGTAGGGCGTTTTTACCGCGACCGACCGGCTTTGTGCGCGGAAGCGCTGACGGTCAATACTTCAATTTTAACGGCAATCGGCAATGATTACGGCTATGAACGCATATTTACCAGACAGTTGGAAGCCAAAGCGCGGAAAGGCGATATTTTAATCTGTCTATCCACAAGCGGATCGTCCGCCAATATTCTGGACGCTTTGCGTTACGCCAAAAAATCAGGTCTAATCTCCATTATGCTGACAGGCGAAAGCTATCCGGCGGAACTGGAAGACCTGTGTCGCGTAATTATGCCGGTTCCTTCCGCGGTTACGCCGCGTATTCAGGAAGCCCATATTTTTCTCGGACATTGTCTGGCGGAATTTGTGGAACACGCGCTTTACGGAGATAAATGATCATGATGAAATTATCGGATTATATTTTCGCGTTTTTGAAACGACAAGGCGTAAAGCAATGCTTTATGCTTCCGGGCGGCGGCGCTATGCACTTGACGGACAGTCTTGGGAAATCCGGGATGAATTATATCGCTTTTCAACATGAACAGGGCGCCGGTTGCGCCGCCGAAGCCTATGGACAGCATACGGGTTCGCCGGGCTTTCTGTTGGTGACAAGCGGACCGGGCGCGTCCAATGCCATTACGCCCGTCGCCGCCGGATATTTGGACTCCACGCCTATGTTTATTATTTCAGGACAGGCGAAACGGAGCGATCTGGTGGGCGGACGCGGCGTCCGTCAGACAGGTTCACAGGAACTCCCGGTAATTCCAATGATAACGCCCATAACAAAATACGCCGCGGAAATTATGGAGCCGGAAAAAATAAGATATTATTTAGAATACGCGTGGCATGAGGCTGTATCAGGACGCCCCGGTCCCGTCTGGCTGTCCGTTCCGTTGGACGTACAGGGCGCCATGATAGACGAAACCGCGCTAAAAGGCTATTATGATTCTGATTCTATAGAATCCGTGAGAAAAATAGATTATGACGCGATAGCGCTTCAATGCCTCGCGTTATTAATCAAAAGCCGTAAGCCGCTTTTATTGATCGGAAACGGCGTGTCTCTGTCAAAAACCGGAAAAACGGCGTTCGACAGTCTTTTAAATACGCTTCCCGTTCCGTTGGAGACGACTTGGAAAAGCATAGATTTAATAGCCGAAAATCATCCGCTTTATATGGGCCATCCCGGTATCATGGGCGACCGCGGCGCGAATTTTATTTTACAGGAAGCCGATTTATTAATCTCCGTGGGCAGCCGATTGGATACCAGTCTGACCGCGTTTGACGAACGCAATTTCGCTAAAAACGCGAAAAAAATTATAATTGATATAGACGCGAATGAAATCGCCCGTATGAATATGGAAATCGATCTGTCACTGGTCGGAGACGCGGGATTGTTTCTCTCCGCGTTCGCGCGCGCGATTCGAGACGCGGAATCCCGGCTTCCGGTTGAGCAATGGCGGGAATGGATCGCTTACGGTAAAAGATTACGGGCGAAATATCCGGTCGTCACGGACGCCCACAGGAAAAAAACCGACGCGGTCAGTCCGTATTATTTTATTGACTTGTTAAGCGACGCTTTGACACCGCAAGACGTGATTGTCCCGGAGAGTTCCGGGGGCGCGGGCGAAATTACTTATCAGGCGTTTCGATTAAAAAAAGGTCAAAAGATGAAAAACGCCGCCGCGCTGGGCTCTATGGGTTTCGGTCTGCCTTACGCTATCGGATCATGCGTCGCCAATCACGGACAGCGTACTATATTAATCAACGGCGACGGGGCGTTTCAATTAAATATTCAGGAACTGGAAACATTGCGGCGCTTAAATTTACCGGTAAAAATATTTATTTGGGTCAACGACGGTTACGCCAGCATTCGTTCTATGCAGGATCAAAATTTTGGACGGCGCGTGGGTAGCGGACCGGATAGCGGTTATACCGTGCCGGATGTTTGCGCGATAGCGGCGGCTTACGGTCTGCGAATATTCCGGGCGCGTGACAATCAAGAACTTGAACGCGTTCTGCCTGAAGTTTTGGCGGCGTCCGGTCCCGTTCTCTGCGCCGTCCATACCGATCCGGCGGAAACCGTATCGCCTCGCGTGAAAGCGTTTCCGCAACCGGACGGGACCATGATTTCCGGGAAATTAGAGGCGATGTGGCCGCCGCTGTAAAATCAAATTCTATTCTCTTA
>CAJOQY010000026.1 GCA_905236835.1 uncultured Oscillibacter sp.
ACGCCGGAAATCATATGCCATAAATCCCGGAACATTTTCCCGACGCGGCCTAAAAACGTCGTCGGCTCCGCGTCATTTCCGGACGCGCTTTGATTCAATCCGGAAATATTATTATTTTCTTCTTCGTCCGCTTCCTCAATTTCCCGTGTGCGGATTAAAATCTGAACGCTTTTCGGCGCCGGATTGCGACTGGATGTCAAAGACTGAACCTCCGCGCCGGAATCCATGTTTAATAAATTATTCACGTCCCCGCTGTATTCGTCCCATGTATCCTCAATCAAATCCGTAATGGCGTCTTTGGCGTCCCGCAAATCGTTTGTGGAATCCAGACTTGACGCCGCTTTTCTCAGCGTTGATGATAATCCGGATAACGTGTCTTGCGTTCCGGCGTCCAATTGCTGTCCGGCGGATTTCATCAGCGATTCCGTACTTGAGATTAAACGATTGGCGTTTCGGACCGCGCTTTCCGCGCTGACGGATAAATCCGACAGCGTATTCAACGCCGTTTGCAATGCCGGTTCATATTGATTCAACACGCCGCGTAAACTGTCCAAATTTCCCAGAATACGCTGAACCGTATCCGACGCGGATATAATTTTCCCCGCGCCGTCCCGCGCCACGCCTGATAAATCCCTGAGATTCCCGGACGCTTTTATAATACCGTCCAGCGTGTTTCTTAACGCTTCCGATGTGACCGCCAAAGATTCCAACGTATTTCTTAAATCTTCCGACGTATCTTCCAGAGATTCCAACAGATCGCGCAGATTCCCGGATGTGTCGCGCAGAGATTCCAGCGTATCGCGCAGACTTCCGGACGCGCCGCGCAGAGATTCCAACATCCCGCGCAGATTCCCGGATGTGTCGCGCAAACTTCCAAGCGTATCCTGAACCGGATCCATCGTGTCCCGTATATCCTCGCAGGATTCTTTGAGGGTTTTGATTAAATTTTCTATATCATCCATCATGGGGTTTAAATTATCCAGTTCTTTGCATAACGCCGACAAATCCCGGATCACGGACGCCGTCGGCGCGGCGAGATTCCGGATTGCGCTGTCCGCCCGGTTTGTCACATGATTGACATCGCCCATCAAATCTTCCATGCTGTCAATTAAAATATCCAGCGCGGGGGCGTTTTCGCTCTTGCGTAAATGATTTAAATAATTCATCTGGGACGCTAATTTTGATTCCTGTCCCTGATATTCCTCATTCTGGCTTAAAATCGTTTTGACGAACGTCTCGAAATCCATCCCGGCTTTCGCCTGAAATAATTGATATTGCTTTTGTACGGCGACCCAATTGGCGTAATTTTCGTTATCTTGCGGAAGTTCCGGGAGCGCCGCGAGCGGCGCGAGTTGCCCGGCCATCGCCGCCGCCTGTTCCGCCGAGTCCGCCTCTCCGCCTATGATCAGCATATAAGCCAGAAATTCCGGAAATTCTTCCGACAAATACGCTTTATCAAATAATTCCACCTGTTCCAACGTGGACCGGAAATCCAGAGACGATCCCGCGCCGCTTTCGCTGACGCTGGGGACATTGCGTAACGCCGTTTCCAGACGGTTTAAATTCGTCCGCAGATTCACGGCCATATTTAACAGATTCCGGGTTTCGCGTCCGCTTTTCTCCAAGTCTTTTAAATTATCTTCCAGATTATCCAAATCCGTGTCAAGACCGTCCATAAATTTTTCCACGCGTTTCAGATTGTCTTCTAATTTTTTCAGCCCGTCCTCCGTATTCCGCGTATTTTCTTCCACGTCCGACAGACTTTCTTCCGTGTCCGACAGTCCCGCCTCGACATCCGACAGGCCGGACGCCGCTTGACGCAAGCTATCCTCCACGCTGATGAAATCCGTTTCAATTTCTCTTAAAGCCGCTTCCATGCCCGACAGTTTTTCCGATGTATTTGTCAATCCTGATTCGATTTCAAGTAAACTTTCTTCCATAGGCGTTAAATTATCTTCAAGATTATATAACACGCCTTCCAGTTCCGTTAAATTATTGCCCAAACTCAATGTCGTATCCACGAGCGAGTTTAACGCCGATTTACTTTCGGATATAAAATCTTTCGCGTTCTGGGCGTCAGCGGATACGGGTTGTAAAGCCGCCGCGAGTTCTTCCAGATCGCCGCGCAATATATCTATATCCCCGTAAACGCCGCCCTTGCCTTTTGAAATCATATCCCGCGCGGCGTCCAGTTCATCCAGTCCGCTGGCGGTATTATACAAACTGCCCTGCATATCATGAAACGAGTCCAACACGTTGTCTAAGCTATCTGATAATTTATGATAGCTGTCCTCTAAATCCGTTTTCTTTTCGCTCAATTCGGCGATTTCGTCCAGTTGCGACAGCGTGGCCGGAACCATCATGAAAGTCAGTCCGCCGAAAGAGAAATCCTCCGATCCGACGCGGATTTGAAAACGCTGTTCCTCTCCCGGAAACGCCAAAAATAACACCGTCCGCAAATTGCCGATCAACTGCGTCTGCGCGCCGGGGGCTTCAAGAGATAAAATATCATCCTGATTGAAAATCGCGGTCATGGCGAGTATATAATTATTTTTCGCGTATTCGCTGGCGTTTAAATTCGGAATCGCGTCCGCGTTGATTTCAATCAAACCGGTTTTTCCCGCCAAATCTTCCGCCTTGGTCGGCACGCCGTTTAATAAATAATATACAGATAAATTCCACGGCAGGGCGTCAAAAGGCTCCGCCGTTTTGCCCTCAAAATAAAAATGCGTCGGCGGGGTCAATCCGAATCGAAAAGTCACCGTGTCGCCGTTCCGATCCGGATCCGTCCCGTCCGTGAGATTTTCGATGGAATCATAATCGCCGTAATCCGTGATAAACTTCGCGCCGTTGAGAATATAACTTTTGACAACGCTTCCTTCCGTGAGATTGCCGTAATAATCCGTCGTGGCGTAATACGCCTCATCGTAAAGCGCGCGAACGCCGTCGCCAATCGCGCCATCCGCCGCCGCGAACGCCCTGACAGGTAAGACGCCTCCTGAAATTATCACGCAAACAGCCATCCAGACAGCGAAAATCCGCCGTTTCGCGATTTTATCCGCCCGCCGCTTCATCCGGGACGCCATACGAGATTCCTCCATTCCGCAAAAGTCATTCATCCGCGTATTGCCCGCCTGTTATCGCGCCTGTTCCCAGTCTTTCCGGCGCATTTGCGGACAGCGAAATTTTATCCGCGTTTATCAACAAATGTCGGATAATAAAAAGATGTTGACTTATAAACTTTGGTATATTATAATACGCGTGACGATGAAAAACAATCGGCAGAATGACGAATATCATATCATATTCCACCGCGTTTTCGACAAAAGAACGGGAGAAAGGGGAGAATTATCATGACGACGGCGAAACCGTCCGGGGACCGGAGATCCCGGCGTTCCCGGAAATTATTAAAGCAAGGCTTATTGGAATTATTGCGCGAGAAACGTTTTTTTCAAATTTCCGTCCGTGATATTACGGAACGGATGGACATGAATCGGGGGACGTTTTATCTGCATTATCCGGACACAACGGCGTTGATGCAAAGCGTGGAGGAAGATATGCTTCAGGAAGCGCAGTCTCTTGTGGACGCGCATATGAAAGAAACCGTTGAAAGCGCGTCGCTCAGACCGGTATTCGAGCCGCTGTTAGATTACGTCGTCGCGCATCATGAGGACTGTAAATTATTATTCGACAACGATTCCGGGAGCGGATTTCTGGAACGTCTGCAAAAATTAGTCTATCAAAACGGCGTGGATTTGCTCCGCGTCCGTTACGCCCCGCGCGACGAGAATCAACTGACTTATTTGTTAAATTTTATCGCCTTCGGACTGGTCGGACTGATGAAAGAATGGTTCAATCAGGGCATGGCTTTGCCGAAAGAGGATTTGATCGCGGCGGCGGACCGCATGGTCAGCGGCGCGGCGGATAAATTATTGAAAATCCAGTAAGATTCAAATTGACAATGTATTGATATAGGGATATAATCATCCCTGAAAGTTGGCGTTAAATTGCCAAAAATACGGTCAAAGCCCAAAAAATATTCGCGGAAAGGAGAAGCCGCCGAGAAAAATCCGCGTAATCGGAAATCAGGCGCGGACGCGTATCGGCAGCGGATGATTTTAATGGAATCAACGGAAACAGCGGCATGGAATATTCCGGTCATGCCTCTGCGCGGACTGGTCGTATTTCCGCATATGCACCTGACATTTGATGTGGAACGACGGATTTCCATTGCCGCGCTGGAACGCGCGATGGCGTCCGAACAGGAAATTTTTATTGTCACGCAGCGTGACGCTTCAGCGGACGTACCCGGCGAGGAGGATTTGTTCACTGTCGGCACGGTATCGCATATCAGCCAGATATTGCGATTATCGGCCACGGCGGTCCGCGTGATGGTGGAAGGCCGCAAGCGCGCCCGTCTGCGCCGTCTGTGGCAGACGGAGCCTTATTTACAGGCCAACGTGGAGGAAATGGAAGAGATTCCCATGACGGAATCAAGCCGGAACAGCCCGCGCACGGAGGCCTTGCTGCGCCAGACATGGCATTTATTCCGGGAATACGCGGAAAAAATGGCGGGGAATATCGCCGAAGAGGTCATCGCCGCCGTGATGGACTGCCGCGACCCGGGTTATCTGGCTGATTTTATTATACAAAATATTATATTACGCCATACGGATAAGCAGGAAATTCTGGAAGAGGCGACGCCGCTGACAAGACTGCGGAAAGTAAATAATTTACTCGCGCGGGAGTGCAGCGTGTTAAGTTTTGAACAGGAAATGGAGCATAAAGTCCGGGAGAATTTAACGCAAAGCCACCGGGAGCAGATTCTGCGGACGCAAATCCGAGTGTTACAGAACGAACTCGGCGAGGACAATGACGAAGAGGAAGAACTGGAATCTTATCGGGATCAAATTACGGCCATCGGATTTGACGAGGAGACGGAACGGCATTTATTAAAAGAAGTCGACAAATTATCGCGCCAGCCGTTCGGAAGCGCGGAAGGCGCGGTGATCAGAAATTATTTAGACGTCTGTCTGGAGATGCCTTGGAATATCGAGACGAAAGAGCGCGTCAGCGTGGACGCGGCGCGGAAAGTTCTGGAACGGGATCACTATGGATTGGAAAAAGTCAAAGAAAGAATTTTAGAGACAATCGCCGTCCGTCAAATGAATCCGAAAGGCAAAGGGCAGATTTTATGTCTGGTCGGCCCGCCGGGCGTGGGCAAAACGTCCATCGCGATTTCAGTCGCGAAAGCGTTGAACCGCAAATTAGCCAGATTATCTCTGGGCGGCGTCCGGGATGAGGCGGATATACGCGGACACAGAAAGACTTATATAGGCTCTATGCCGGGGCGCGTGATAGAGGCGCTGACCCGGGGCGGGTCCATGAATCCTTTGATGTTATTGGATGAAATCGACAAATTAGGCAATGATTATCGCGGCGATCCGGCGTCGGCTTTATTGGAAGTCTTAGACAGCGAACAGAATTCCGCGTTCCGGGATCATTTTATGGAAATCCCCGTGGATTTAAGCCGCGTGATGTTTATCACGACGGCCAACACGACGGAAACCATTCCCGCGCCGTTACTGGACCGTATGGAAGTTATCGAATTATCCAGTTATACGGACGAGGAAAAAATTCAAATCGCGCGGCGGCATTTGCTGCCCAAGCAATTAGCGGAACATGGATTGAAAAAAAGCGCGATCAGAATCAGTGACGATGTCATTCGGGCGATTATTCGGGATTATACGCGGGAATCCGGCGTGAGACTGCTGGA